>NZ_JAUBQN010000007.1:0-39375 GCF_036701295.1 Microcoleus harperi Pol14_C6
CGTGCTTGGATGGCTCCTACGGACCAACCCCACGAAAACTTCATCTTCCCTGAAGAAGTTCTGCCTCGCGGTAACGCTCTGTAATCAGCGCGAAATATCAAAAATTCCAACATGTTAAAAGGGTAAGATAAAGTATTTTAGGCTTTACCCTTAATGCTTAAAAAGCTCCCGCCTAGTGGCGGGAGCTTTTTGTTTGCAGGATTCGATCGAATTAGCACCCTAAAAAAGTTGATTTTGGACAAAAACCAAGTCTGCCTGCGACTAGAACAACTTGTTTTTTTATATCTGGTGAACTCTCTCTCCTATCTGGCAAGAAATCCATCGGTCTTTCTCCGCCGCCAGAGTTGCCATGCACCTGATAACCGCACAGCCCGAATTCTGAAGAAAATATAAACAAATGGCGGAAACTGCGATCGCCCGATTGCTGTAGAGATCGATCAAAGACCTTCCAGCAGCAGTAATTTGCCATCATCTTACAAAAATCTCCCTTTGCATCCCCCCACTTCTAATTCCTTGTGTTATTCTAATAATTGTGAATACTAGAACGATACTCAGAACGCAAGTTCTTCTGGTAACGCTAGCAATGGCTAGCGCACAAATCATCACCTTAAATCTTGTATTTAGGTGATGTGCGTTCCAATATTAAGCCATTTAGCTAAACCTGGAGGTGATGCCCATGATAGAAAGTAGTAAACGCATGGGTCATCAGATTGGAAACTACCGGCTGTGCGCCGGGGCCGCTCACTAGCAGTCAGCCGTCGTCTCCAACGGGAAACGACTTCCACGGGGAACCAGGCTGAGCTAGGGATTCTCCCGGCAGTCAGGTTCTAATCTGAAGACCCGCTAGACCGCTCTCACCTCAAATAGTGTTAAATCTTGAGTATTAAAACTTGAGGCTCAACACTATTGGTGAGAGCGGATAGTTTTTGGTAAGGGTTTCTAGAGGTGGGCAGTTAATCTGCCATTGCTAATCAAAAAAAAAATTATGGCTGACCTACTTAACAATACTGAAATTCAAGACCGCACCAGTCAATTGTCAGGCTGGACGGTTGAAGGTAAACAACTGCGGTGTACCCGTTTATTTAAAGATTTTATCGAAGCGATCGCCTTTGTAAATAAGTTGGTCGCCCCCTCAGAAGCCGCAGGACATCACCCCGACATAGAAATCTCCTACAACAAAGTTACAGTTAACTTGACAACCCACGATGCCGGAGGCTTAACTGAGAAAGACTTTGCGCTAGCCCAAGAGATTTCTACGCTAGATTAAAAGAGTGCCCGTTGGCCTAACAAGAGCCACTGCATCTAGCGACAGTCGCCGATCGCGGAAAGCTCGCAAATAAAAAATCGACTAGGGGTTAAAATCGGGTGTGAAAAAGTCGAGAGGCCAAACGTTCAATGTATAAAAGGCTATTCCCCATCATCCGAACATGATCGTATTTGAAAAGCCAGAGTTCAAGAACGAGTCTGCCGCAGAAAAAACCGATCTGATAGAAAAGCTTTTAGATATTGGCGCAGCTTTGTCAAGCGCCCAGGATTTGGGCGAGTTGTTAAACTTAATTTTATCCAAAAGTAGAGAAATTACCTACAGCGATGCTGGCAGCGTTTACTTAGTAGATCACAGCGACGAAACATCTAAGCTGCTGTTCAAGGTAGCCCAAAACGCTTCTAAACCGAGCCTGTCGTTTAAAGAGTTTGCCCTGCCGCTGACCGACAAAAGTTTGGCAGGATACGTGGCAATTACAGGTCAAAGTTTGAACCTGTCGGATGCCTACGACTTACCCCCCGGCGTACCCTATCGGCTAGATACCAGTTTTGACAGGGATATTAATTACCGCACTTGCTCGGTAATGGTACTGCCGATGCAAAACCGACAGGGCGAGACAATAGGCGTACTGCAACTGATCAACCGCAAAACAAAGGCGGATACAGTGCTGACAGCAGACAATGCCTGGGAATCGACGCAGCTGTATTCGGAGTGGGAAGAAAGGATAGTTCGATCGCTCGCTTCTCAAGCAGCAATCTCGATCGAGCGCAATCAACTCCAAGATAGCATAGAAAATTTGTTCGAGGGCTTTGTGAAAGCCTCGGTGCAAGTCATAGAAGCCAGAGACCCCTGTACCTACGGTCATTCAGAACGAGTAGCAGCCCTCACAGTACGCCTTTCAGAAGAAGTAAACACCGTCAGCAGCGGAGGACTGCGCTCTATTTACTTTAACAGCCGCCAAATTCAAGAAATTCGCTACGCCGCCCTGCTGCATGATTTTGGCAAAATTGGAGTCCCCGAAGCAGTTTTGACCAAACAGAAAAAGCTCTACCCCGCACAGCTAGAAATTATTCGCCACCGCTTTGGCTTAGCTCAGCGGACGATGGAAATGGAATGCGTCCAGTCTAAATATAAATACTTGCTGGAGCATTCAGCCTACCGAAAACACCCGCTCCAAGAGCCAGAGTGCCCTCAATGCCAGGAAATTGAACAGCTAGACACTAAGCTAGCAGAGGCGAAAGCCAGATTAGCAGAATACTGGGAAGTGCTGCTAGAGGCAAACGAGCCTCACATTATGGCAGCAGAACCCCTAGCTCAACTGCGAGAGATTTCTCGACAAACTTACAGAGATATAGATGGGGCAAAGAAACCCCTGCTGAACCCAGAGGAGATCGTGCAATTGATGGTGTCGAGGGGCAACCTGACGCCGGAAGAACGCTCGGCAATAGAATTTCACGTAACTCACACTTACGAGTTTCTGAAACAAATTCCTTGGACAAAAGATTTAAAAAATGTTCCAGACATTGCCTACGGACATCACGAAAAACTCGACGGCACAGGCTATCCGCGAGGCCTAAACAAGTCAGAAATTCCAATTCAAGCGCAATTGATGACGATCGCCGATATTTACGACGCCCTGACAGCAGGCGATCGCCCGTACAAACGAGCTCTGCGAACAGAGGTAGCGATGAAAATTTTGTGGCAAGAAGCAGCTCACAACAAAATCAACGCCGATTTGTTAGAATTGTTCGATCATCGCCAAGTCTTTAGCGTCCTCGGGCACAGCTTGGAGGTTAAAGTCGAATCAGCCTAGACGAGTCGGGCGTGCTGTGCTAAAAAGTAAATAGGCGATCGGGCGCTATCAAGTGCGATCGGTAAAATCAATCGACAGCCCAAGCCGGGTCTGGTTTTGACGCAGTTGAGTACAGGTGAAAAAACAGGCTCACTGCAGCCGTCAGTCACATCTATATACTCGGTCAGCCCGAAAGAATCAAAAGAAAAAGTGAATTTTAGGTCTCTTTTTAGAGTATGCTAGTTGAGCAACGACTGACCACATAGAAGACTAGAAAAGTTTCTCTGTAATCGGTGTGAGGATGAGAGTGAATATGTCGAAATTTTTGTGGAGTTACTTACTAATCAGCCCAGCAGTCTTAGGAGCTACCCTAGTAGTTTCTTCGAGCGCGATGGCAGCAGACGCTCAGCAGGCTGCTGATGCGCTCAATCCCGCTGTCGCTAAAGCTGAAACCGCTGAAACCTCCGAAGCGAAACTAAATGCTTTAGCTGCGGTTTCCGAAACAACTGCAGCCTCCGAGCCAGTAGAAGAAATTTCCCAAGTCGCTGGCAACGAAACCCAGGCAGCGATGGCAGATGTGGCCACGGCTGCACCTGAAAGTGCAAGCGTTGGAGCCAACACAGCCCCTGCTGAGGCAAATCCCCAAGCGGCATCACAACCTACAAGTGAAGCTTTAGCCGCAGTTGAGACAACAGTCGCTCAACCAGTAGAAAATTCTGCCCCGGCAGCCCAACTAGAAACTCCCGCCGCGGCAGCTACCGCTCTCCCAGAGCAAATCGGTGCAGTTCAATTAGAAACTCCAGCCCCGGCAGTGGCAGAGTCGGCAGAACAAAGTTTGGCAAAACCGGCTGAATCTGTAGCCCAAACTGCCGCACCACAAGAGCAAAACCCAGCCACCACATTAGAACAGCTCAACCAGTACAGCACCGAAGGTGCTGCCGGCGGCGAAACTGAAGGTCAAGTTACCTCAGTATCTCAACTTTCCGACGTGCGCCCCACAGACTGGGCCTTCCAAGCACTGCAATCCCTAGTCGAGCGCTACGGCTGTATTGCCGGTTATCCCGACGGCACCTTCCGCGGCAACCGCGCAATGACCCGCTACGAATTCGCAGCCGGTTTAAATGCTTGCTTAGACAAGGTGAGCGAGCTAATTAGAGGCGGCACTGGCAACTTCGCTACGAGAGATGACTTGGCAGCCCTCCAACGGCTCCAAGAAGAATTTGCAGCGGAACTGGCAACCCTGCGCGGTCGCGTCGATGCTCTGGAAGCTCGGACATCCGAACTCGAAGCCAACCAATTCTCCACCACTACTAAGCTGACTGGGGAAGCCATTTTCGCTCTCAGCGATGACTTTGGTGGCAACGTTGGCTTGTTTGGCAGAGACGAAAGAAGATTAGGCAGCGACAACAACGAAGCTGTCTTCCAACAACGGGTGCGCCTGAATTTAAATACTAGCTTCACCGGCAGAGACTTACTGCTGACCAGGCTTCAAGTCGGCAACGGTCGCAACTTCAACCTTGGTGCTACAAGCGAAGGCACTCAAACTTGGAACGTAGTCGGCAGAACCGATAACGTTGTTGCCCTCGACACCTTGCTATACAAGTTCCCCGTCGGTCAGCGACTCAACGTTAGCCTGATAGCCAACGCTGGCGTTTGGGACGACATTATGCCGACTGTAAACCCTTACTTTGAAGACTTTGACGGCGGCAACGGAGCACTGAGCGCCTTTGGACAGCGCAACCCCATCTACCGCTTGGGCGGTGGCGCAGGTATTGGCTTTGACTATGCCTTTGGCGGCAGGGGCTTACTTGGCGGCGTGTTCGGCCCAACTTCTCTGTCATTTGGTTATTTGGCGTCAAATGCAGCCAGTCCGGTTAAGGGTGCTGGCTTGTTGAACGGCGACTACGCGGCGATGGGTCAGTTGACTTTTACTCCTGGACGCAACTTGCAAGTTGCTTTCAACTATAACCACGGTTACTTTAACCGAGGTAACTTCGGCTTTGACAACGGTTTGGGAAATGGAATCGACAATCTCGGCGGTTTCACCGGTACGGGCGTGGCTAATTCTCTCAACGGTTTGAGCGAGGGTTTTGAGGGCTTCGGTGCTCGCAAAGTTGTCACCAACTCCTACGGCGCTCAGGCTTCGTTGCGACTGAGCCCGAGATTTATCCTTGGTGGCTGGGCAGGTTTAACCAATGCCCGAATTCTCGGCATCGGCGATGCGAAAATCTGGAACTACGCTGTCACCTTGGCTTTGCCTGATTTAGGGAAAGAAGGCAACTTGCTAGGGATCGTGGTAGGTCGTGAGCCTTACTTGGATGAACTTGAAGCATCGAGGAGTTTGCGGAGCTTCCGCAACGATGACTCGTATCACGTTGAAGGGTTCTACAAGTTTCAGCTCTCGGACAACATTTCTGTTACTCCGGGCGTGATTTGGGTGACCAATCCTAATCAAGATGACCGTAATGATGACATCATCATTGGTACTCTGAGAACTACTTTTACGTTCTAAGAGCAGGTTAGAGGAGGCAGGGAGGTTATACCCTCTCTGCTGGCCACTCTAAAGGCCAAGTTTAGCCCTGCCTAGCGCAGGGCTTTTTTGTTTGCGGGAGGAAGGGGGCGCCAAGAATATATTCAAAATTAAAAATTATTAGTCGACGCAGAAAACCAGTTTCTTGAGGTAATGCCGTCGTAGAAGCGGAGATACTCGAAACTAGCAACTGGGTTTCACAGAAGCGCGAGTGCCGATCGTCCCAATGATGAAGCGATGAAAGTCGATTAAGTTCAGTGGAAAACCGGGGTATAATAAAAGGTAAAGTTAGGAGTTAGAATTGGGAACTCAACATTGAGGAGAATTTTAACATCTGACTTCGGAGTTGATAATTCTGGTATTGGAAGCAATTATGGTAGAACTCTCCTGTAAAAGCGAATATGCAATCTTAGCTTTGCTGGAGCTTGCCGATTGCTACGAAGAAGGCGAGCCTCTGCAAATTCGCCAGATAGCAGCTCAGCAAAATATTCCCGATCGATATTTAGAGCAGTTGCTGGCTACGATGAGACGCTGCGGGCTGATTCGCAGCCAGCGAGGAGCTAAGGGAGGTTATCTTTTGGCAAGGGAACCCTGGAAAATAACACTTCTAGAAATTATCAACTGTCTCGAAGGCTCGGAGTTCGATCGCTCTGAAAAAGACTCGCCTGCTCAAACTGTAGAAAGTGCGGTGATTTGGGAAGTTTGGCAAGAAGCTCGATCGATTGCCAACTCAGTTTTGCAAAAATACACGCTACAGGATCTGTGCGAAAAGCGCAATGGCAGACGGCAGCTCGATATCATGTATTACATCTAGTTAAAATATTGCCAACTAGGAATTAACATTTACTTTCAACCACAAACTGACAAAGATTATGCGTATTGCTGGCGACATTACAGAATTGGTAGGGCGGACGCCCTTGGTGCAACTCAACCGCATTCCCCAAGCTGAAGGCTGCTTGGCTCGGATTGTGGTAAAACTCGAAGGCATGAATCCGGCATCATCGGTGAAAGACCGCATCGGTGTCAGTATGGTCAATCAAGCAGAGGCCCAAGGGCTGATTACTCCAGGCAAAACGGTTTTAGTGGAACCGACTTCTGGCAATACCGGAATTGCTCTGGCAATGGTGGCGGCGGCTAAGGGCTACCAGTTGATTTTGACAATGCCGGATACGATGAGCACGGAACGCCGATCGATGCTGCGAGCTTACGGTGCCCAACTAGAACTGACTCCCGGAATTGAGGGCATGAGCGGCTGCATCCGCCGCGCTCAAGAGATTGTGGACAAAACTCCCAATGCGTATATGTTGCAGCAGTTTCGGAATCCAGCGAACCCCCAGGTTCACCGTTCGACAACGGCTGAGGAAATTTGGGAAGATACAGACGGCGAGGTGGATTTCCTGATTTCGGGAGTCGGCACGGGCGGTACGATTACGGGTGTCGCAGAGGTGATCAAGTCGCGGAAACCCGAGTTTAAGGCGATCGCAGTTGAGCCGGCCAATAGTCAGATACTGTCGGGCGGAAAGCCTGGACCCCACAAAATTCAAGGTATCGGTGCTGGTTTTGTGCCGCCGGTGCTGAATGTGGATTCGATAGACGAAATTATAGTGGTTACGGATGACGAGGCGATCGCCTATGGCCGCCGCTTGGCAAGAGAAGAAGGGTTATTGTCAGGTATTTCCAGCGGTGCGGCACTATGTGCAGCGGTGAAAGTCGGCAAGCGTCCCGAAAATGCAGGGAAATTGATTGTGATGATTCAGCCTAGCTTCGGCGAACGGTATCTGAGCACTCCCTTGTTCCAAGATCCAGAACTCAATCTGGCGATGGCCCTCAACTAGGTCAGCCTCCGGCCCAAGTAGCAGAAACTGAGAGCAGGGCGTACAATGTACGCCCTGCTTGGCTTTTGAGTTTAAAGAATTGGCATAGGTTGTAACTGCCTCGATCGCGATTGATGCCGAATTTGTCAATGGGGTTGTTTTTGAAGCGCTTTCGGCGTGTTAACGAAGCGGGCGCTGAGCGCTCTTGTGGCGAAGGAAGACAAAAGAAAAGAAGCAGCTAAATGTTGGCGGGAGGAACGCTATCGGAGTCCTCAATGTTGATCGGCTTACCACTTCCAAAGCCTCAATGTTTTTCTAAAATAGATTTATGATAAGTTGAAAACTGAGGTTTTTTACTGACAATTTTTGACATTTATATCAGATAAATACTTAAAAAAATAGCAAAAAATGATATTTTTGTCAAGCACTTTTTCACAGATTATCCAGATTTCAAGGAAATAAGAGCGTGTCTTCCGTTACCAATCACTACAAAACCCTAAAGATTAGCCCAACCGCAACACAAGCCGAGATTAAACAAGCATACCGCCGTTTAGTCAAATTATTTCATCCAGACAGCCGCAGCGACACAGCGGGTCACGAAGAAATTGTCCGCCTCAATGCAGCCTATGAAATATTAGGAGACGCCCAGCACAGACAATCTTACGATCGGCAACTTTCCCAGGAAACTCAACAGCAATCACCCAGCGCACCAAACGTCAGCCGCCAGCAAAAACAAACAGCTAGGGACGCTGATGAACAAATGGAACAGTGGCTGATTAAAGTATACAAACCAGTCAATAAAATGCTCAACAGCATCTTGAAGCCACTTAAAAAAGAAATAGACGAATTGTCCGCAGATCCGTTTGATGACGAACTGATAGAAAAGTTTCAACTTTATATCGAAACCAGCCGCGAGTTCCTCAAAAAAGCTCATAACTTTCTTACATCAATGCCCAATCCATCTAATGTAGCCGGAGTTGCGGCTCATCTCTACTACTGTATCAATCAAGTCGGAGACGGCATAGAAGAATTGTATTTATTTACCCTCAATTATGACGATCGCCACTTGCACACTGGTCAAGAACTGTTTAGAATTGCCGCTAGACTGCGGCGGGAAGCGCAGGATGAATTAAAAATTAAAAGTTAAAAAAGCCGATTGTTCCCTCTACCCTCTACCTTCTTCCTTCTTTCAAATTCCAAAAAGAACTTGAATTCGCTTGCGAATTTTAATAAAAGGAGTTTGTTCCAGAGAGTCGCCATCTAACAATCCCAAATCTCTCAAAGCTTGCTGGCGTGCCGACAATTTTTGAGCAATCTGATCGGCTAAATTGGGTTGTTCTCTTAAGAGTTTTTGCAAATCGTGGCGTTCCACCACAAACAAAATTGCATCTTCGCTAGTTTTAACAGTCGCCGTTCTCGGAGTACCCAACAGCAAAGATATTTCCCCAAAAAACTCGCCCTCGTGAAGGGTAGCAATATACTGACCGGCTTTTTGAGAAAGCACTTCTACAGTACCGGAAAGAATAATATAAAAAGAGTCGCCAGGGTCATTTTCTTTACATACAACCTGTCCCGCTGGAAACAGTTGTCGGTAGCCGTATTCAATTAACTGTCGCAGTTCTAAATCCGTACACTGTTCAAAATAAGTTACTCGCCTCAACAAATCTCGCAGCGTCCAATTATTAGGCGATTTAGGCCCTGGATTTTTAGGTTCAGAAACGGTGGAATTAGATTTGATGTCGGCTGAATGTTTGGCATTATGCGGAAAAACTTTCCCGTTGGAATTCTCGTCTTTGTTATTGTGAAAAAGTTGAGTTAACTCTTGCGGGTTTCGCAGCCACAAATCCCGCTGGGGAAAGGGAATTTCGATATTTCGATGGCGCAATTCGTAATCTATTAAAAAATTAACTGCGCTTTTAATAGCATCGCTTTCCTGTGGCTGGTCAATCCAAACTAAAAGTTCAAAATTTAAAGCGTTATCTCCAAAACCGTGAAACCATACTTTAGGAGAAGGATGGGACAAAACATTCGATTCCATCCGCGCCGCAATTAACAGCGCTTCCGTAACTATTACTGGGTCAGATCCGTAAGCAACGCCGATGGGGATGTGGAGGCGACATCTGGGGTCTCTGTAACTCCAGTTAATAATATTAGTTTCGACAAACTTAATATTTGGTATGATTACAAACAGACCGTCGATTGTTTTAATAATTGTAGAGCGGATCGAAATTGTTTCTACTGTTCCTAATAACTTGTCTATTTCAATAAAGTCTCCGACTCTAATTTGGTGCTCGAATAGCAGGGTGAGACCGCTGATAAAATTGCTGGCGAGATTTTGCAATCCGAAGCCGAAACCAATGCCGACGACGCCAGCTAACACGGTGAGAGAAGTGAGGTTAATGCCAGAAGCTTGCAGGACGAATATACAGCCAATAGTGGCTAAAATATAGCTAATGATCGTAGAAATTGCTTCTCGACTGCCGCGATCCAATCTCATCCGAACTAGCACGCTGCGCTTGATTCCTTCACTGATAATCTTAGCTATAATCAAGGCAAATATAGCTAAGATTATCAGTTTGACGATCGCACTGATGGACAGATGAGTGTCCCCGATATAGAATAGCGGGGTTGTCATCGCACCCGATAAATGGTCAAAAAAGCGATCGGCTTCTGCAGTAATCGAATTCATTAATATTTGCTAATGGGTAATTGGTGATTAGTTTTGAGCGCAACTGAACTGCCAACGGCTAACTATTGCAGAGCTTAGGGGAAAAACTCGAACTGTGGAGTGTCCTGTGTGGCAAAAAAGTCGATTCCCAAGGGAATAGCTCAGCTTCACCCACTCTCTCAAAGACTCGTAACTGATGGGTTAGTAACTGATGGCGAAAAACTATTTTGTAGCGGTATTTTCTGCCGGATATCTGTGTTGTGGCGTAAAATGGGCCCGGCGGCGCGATCGATCGGCGACTTGTTGCCAATATTTGGAAAATTGGTAGAAATTCATTTGCAGCACCCTCAAATAATCGAAAAATTCCAGCAAAAATTAGTTTATCCTTAAGAAGTAAGTCCTTTACAGAACTTAACAAGCTTACCCTAATTGACTTTTATGCAGTGCATCATCAATCGTCGGGCACAGTTTTCGGCGAGTCACCGGTACTGGCTGCCGGAGTTAAGCGAAGCCGAGAACTTTGAGCGGTTTGGCCCAACTGCCCGCGCACCGGGACACGGACACAATTACGTCCTTTACGTTTCCATGATAGGCGAACTCGACGAGTACGGCATGGTGCTCAACCTGTCTGATGTCAAGCACGTCATCAAACGGGAAGTTATCAAGGATCTCGATTTTTCCTACCTTAACGAAGCGTGGCCGGAATTTGAGCAGACTCTGCCAACTACCGAAAACATAGCACGGCAAATTTGGTTGCGGCTAGCTCCTCATTTGCCTGTGAGTAAAATTCAATTGTTTGAACATCCCGAACTTTGGGCTGAATATTTAGGAAACGGAATGGAAGCTTATCTAACTTTGTCCACTCATTTTAGCGCCGCCCATCGGTTGGCTCGTCCCGATTTGAGCTTTGATGAAAACTCGGAAATTTACGGCAAATGTGCTCGACCGAACGGTCACGGCCACAATTATCATTTAGAGGTGACTGTTAAAGGGGAAATTGATGCGCGGACTGGCATGATTGCTGATTTGGGAGCTTTGCAAAAAGCCGTTGACGATTATGTTGTTGAACCTTTCGATCACACTTTTTTAAATAAGGATATTGCTTATTTTGAGAAAGTTGTGCCGACTGCGGAGAATATTGCTGTTCGGATCGGGCAATTATTACGATCGCCCGTTCGGGAATTGGGCGCAGAGTTGCACAAGATTAAGCTGATTGAAAGTCCGAATAATAGCTGTGAAATTTTCGGCGCTGATTTAGAAGAAGTGGCGGTTGAACATCAGCAGCCGGAAGCGATTTTAGCTAGGGTTTAGAGTTAAAAATCGGTCGGTTGGGGCGGGTTCACCCGGATAGTTGGCTAATTGTGCAGATTGGTGAAGCCACCCCTACCAGCCTAATGATGATTCCGAGAGTTATCCAACCGCATGAGGCGGGAGAATATATTCTTTCATCAAAGTTACACAGCCAGAATTACTGGCAGTTTTCCTGAAAAGTCAGACTCCGCGCGTATTTTGGAGATAGTAAGTCAGCATTCCTCATGTCAGCTATTCTAACTGCTGAGACGATGAGGTCGATCGCCCGATCGCTGACAACCAAGCACTAATTTCTCCTAAATGAGTTGACGTTTATGCGCGTCTCAAATGTAGCTCTCTTGACTCTGGCTGCCCTCGCATCCCACAATTTAACTGCTAATACTAGCGCCAATCCTGCTGCACATCCTATTTCTCCTGAGACACCGCAGGCTAGCAACTTTGTTGATGCGGTAAATAATACTGAATCGCGTCGGGCTGAGTCAATTAGCGAGCCTGAGACGATCGCCTACGAACAATTTTCCGCTAATAGTACCGTATCGCGTCGGGCTGAGTCAATTAGTGAGCCTGAGACGATCGCCCACGAACAATTTTACCCAAATACTACCGCATCCCGTCGGGCTGAGTCAATTAGCGAGCCTGAGACGATCGCCTACGAACAATTTTCCCCGCGAATTGCTGTAAAATCGCCGACAGGTTTGCTGGTAGCGGCCGCTCAACCCGATGTATCTACTGCAAAAACCAAGGCGAATACTCCTGCTGCATCCGGCGATGAACTAACAAAATCTTTACAAGAAACCTGGCTGGCTAAATTAATCGAAACCGGGGTTGAAACCAATCCTCAAGTTCGCGAGGCTTTCGCTTTTATCTCCCCGTCTAGTGGCAGTTCTGAATCTGGGTATGGTTTTAATAGTACCATAACTCTGCTCAATATTTTACTAATTCTTGGTACCGTATTTCCACCAGTGACAATTGCCTTTTTTTGGATGATGCGACGGCTGATCATCAAACACTTGGTTGCTGATGCCAATAAACGATTGCAAGGCATTGGTGTATTGGAATCAGAACTCATAAATTCTAGCCAACTGACTCAAAAGTTGAGGAATGAATTAGAAGCGCAAATGAGTGCCACTAAACAATCTATTGATTTTTTAACTAGAGAAACTGAACTTTCCAAATCTTCCGTGGAGCAAATTGAGACTCTCAAATCGCAATTTATCATGCACCTGCAAGTTTTGCGGACAGAAGTTGACGAGAAAAAATCTCAAATTGTTCAAGAAATTTCCCAAGTTCCCGCAGTTGTTGCCAAAGAAGCTCTCAAAGCCGCACCTCAACCGCCCTTAAACAATTCCCAAAATTCGCAAACTGCACCTGCTAACAACGAAAATTTGATTGCTGACGATTATATCAAGCAAGCCGAAGGGCTTTATTTTGAAAGCAATTATGATGAAGCATTAGTGTGTTTGGAAAAAGCTGTTTTAGCGAATAAATTTTTGAATGAGGCTTGGTATTGGCGCGGAAATGTGTTAGTAAGATTGCAGCGCCTGGAAGAAGCACTCGCCTGTTACGACCAAGCAATATTAATTAAACCGGATAACTACGAAGCATGGTATAATAAAGCGCATTTGCTGGGCAAATTTCACAGGTACGAAGAGGCGATCGCCTGTTACGAGCGAGCAAGTTCGAGCGAATCTCGAAAATACGGTTGTTGGCACAGTATAGCGGCTTTGTTGGGTCAATTGCAGCATTACGAAGAAGCGATCGCCAGTTACGATCGGGCCCTCGCTATCAAAGCAACCGACAGCGAAATTTGGCACAACCGAGGTGCGATGCTGGCCCGAGTACAGCAGTACGCAGCAGCAGTTGATTCTTACGATCACGCTCTTGAACTCAATCCCAAGAGATACGAAACTTGGTACAATCGAGGCAATATGCTGTGGAGACTGCTCCGCTACAGTGATGCTATTGATTCTTACGATCGGGCGATCGGCATCCGGCCCGATAAATACGAAGTTTGGTACAATAGAGCCGCTGTGCTTGGAAAATTGCAGCGATATCAAGAATCGATCGAATCCTACGACAAAGCAATAGCCATTAAACCGCAGGATTTTGAAGTGTGGCACAACCGAGGCGCAGTTTTCGACAAACTGTTGCAGCACGAAGCAGCAATTGCATCTTACGAATCAGCAATTACCCTTAATTCCGAGTGTTACGAAGCTTGGTTTTGTAAAGGCGAATCTTTGGCAAAATTGCAGCGCCATGAAGAAGCGATCGCAGCTTATGAGAAAGCGATTGCTATTAAGCCAGACTCCTACGATGCTTGGCGTCATGTGGGAATAGCTTTGTCAGAATTAAAGCGGTATGAGGAAGCAATGGCAGCTTACGATCGAGCTATTGCCATCAAACCCGAAAATGCGGAAGCTTGGCGCGATCGAGGCGCAATTGTATCAGAATTAAAGCACGATACAGACAAAATTGACTCCGGGGAAACAGAGAATTAAACTCAGCAAAATCCGGTTCTTCAAAATTTATAAGTGTCAGGTAATCGGGAGGCAAGCCCTATTTTTAAGTTGGTAATGGATGAGAATATGTTGCCTGTATATCGATATCAACTTTTGCAACAACACTCAAATTTAACTGTATTAATAGTTGGCGAGCTACCATCCCTACAGTTATTGACGAATATTTAATCCGATTTTAGAGCCATTTAAATGCTTTTTGTCTACGGTTTGTCATCTAAAGTTTTTCTCTTTTTGCCGCTCCGTTTGGGGCGTTTTTTTTATGGTAAATTTAGGTAAGCTGCAAACAAGGAGAATAGTTATATGTCTGTTCAGCTTCAAAAACGGTTATTTACAGTAAAAGAATATCATTTGATGACTGAGACGGGTATTCTCTCGGAGGACGATCGGGTAGAACTCATAGAAGGAGAGATTGTTAAAATGGCTGCAATTGGTACTCGTCACGCAAGTTCTGTCAAGCGTCTCACCAGGCGCTTCAGCCTCATTCCAGAAGAGCGTGCCACTCTGGGCGTCCAAGACCCTATCCAGTTGACTGAGCGCACTGAACCTCAACCGGATGTTGTATTGCTGCAACCTCGCGCTGATTACTACGCCACAGCCCATCCAGTACCGTCTGAAGTTTTGCTGCTAGTGGAAGTTTCAGATAGTACGGTTGATTATGACAGAGATGTAAAAGTATCCATTTACGCGCGATCGCTCATTCAGGAAGTTTGGCTGGTAGATTTAGTTGAAAATTGTTTGGAAGTCTACCGTCAGCCTGGCCCGAACGGTTATAGTTTAATGCTCAAGTTTTGGCGGGGTCAACAAGTTGCGCCGCTGGCTTTTCCAGATTTAGAAGTGAGCGTTGATTTTATATTGGGTTAGTATGACTTTTATAGATTATTAAACTTTATCGGGTGACTAGAAGTGGCGAGAACTCATAGAAAGATACAATTTATCTAGTGCAGTTTATCTTGTTTCACAGTCAATTATAAGCATAGTAGTGAGCGACATTCAAATGCAAATGCTGTATCTGGGCTGATTTTCCCGATCGGAAAGCAAGTGTGAACTCGCACCATCAACCTCTCAACTCCAAAATTTAGTCTAACTCATAAACCTGCAATCTGCTGTAAGTGCGATCTACCAGCATAATATTAAGTATGTATTTTAGCGCGCCAAACTTGATGATGTGGACGAGCTTTATTCAAACGCCTTAAACCGTTTAAGAAGGATAATCGTCTATGCCCCTCTAGTAAATGATAAGGTTGCTTTAATTGCACTGTCGTCGATAGGTTATATCGATCCTGATTCTCAAGTAACACAATGGGAGTATTCCATGTACCCTCTTGCAGCATATAGCGAGCAAGCCAGTCGTTCTTATCTTCCGCCCGTTCCTCAATATTATCGAAGTTGTCGCAAAAACTCTCATCCTTAAAGGCTTCTGACCCAGGAACTCGCTCAAGAGGCCAAGTCTCTAAAGTAAATTTTAGTCTTTCTAGATTAAGAAAAGCATAGTCTTCCATGCAGCTAGCATGACGATATAGCCACTCCTTTAATAGATTTTCTGGCCAATTTGAGAGAACTCCATCCAGCATTCGATGAACATAGTGTGACTCCTCTTCCACTACTTGCCCATCCTCGTCATGAAAAGGCTGATACTTCAAAGTTATTGGATAAATTTCTTCTAGATTATTCATAAGTTATGATGGGAGATGTTTTAAAAAGCCTGCATATAACCAAGTTAACACATAAGTTATGACTATTGCCAAACCATTTGAATTGGAAGTCACCCATCTCCCAGACCACAATGAATTACCAGAGTCGGACGGTACTTTTGTAAAAAAATTTCAAGAACTTCCTCAAAGCATTATTCTCACTGATTCACTCCGACCAATTTTGCAACGAATTCATCCAGACGGACGCTATCGCATCGGTCAAGATTGTGGGATTTATTGGCGTTTAACTGACCCTCTCGAACGCGGTGCCGAAGCGCCCGATTGGTTTTATGTAACGAATTCATCCAGACGGACGCTATCGCATCGGTCAAGATTGTGGGATTTATTGGCGTTTAACTGACCCTCTCGAACGCGGTGCCGAAGCGCCCGATTGGTTTTATGTGCCGAATGTTCCCCCACTATTAAATGGTGAGGTGCGACGTTCTTATGTATTGTGGAAAGAATACGTTGCACCGCTGATTGTTTTGGAATTTGTGTCGGGTAATGGTTCAGAAGAGCGAGACAGTACGTTGCACCGCTGATTGTTTTGGAATTTGTGTCGGGTAATGGTTCAGAAGAGCGAGACAGAACGCCGCCGCCCGAACCCGGTCAAGCCGAAGAACAAAATGTGGGCAAATTTTGGGTTTACGAACAGGCGATTCGCGTGCCTTACTACGGCATTTATGAAGTGAAAAAAGCGGCTGTAGAAATGTATCATTTAGAAGACAATCGCTATCAGCGCATGAGTGTAAATGAGCGCGGTCGCTATCCGATTCCTCCGCTTGGAGTTGAGTTGGGAATTTGGCAAGGTGAATATGATGAGATGAATTTACCTTGGTTGCGTTGGTGGGATCGTGAAGGGAATTTGCTGTTAATTGGAGAGGAACGTGCCCAAGAATAACGCCTGCGGGCGGAACGAGAACACCTTCGCGCTGAAGAAGAACGCCTTCGCGCCGAGGAAGAAAAACAACGCGCCGATCGCCTAGGAGCAAAATTGCGCGAAATGGGGATTAATCCTGATGAGGTGTGATTGTTTTTAGATTGTTAAATGGGGTGCGATTCTCTTCGGAATAGCTTCGCTTCATGCACTTTTTAAACTGCAGAAATATCAGAAGCCCCAAAAGGCAGATCGCACTTTCGATCTCCTTACCCCATTGTTTATATTAAGATTTCCTTAATTGCTTTCATCTGGTACAGAAATCGGTGATACAATCAACAGCTTAGCTAGGGGTGCCCGAATATCCGGGCTGAGAAAACACCCTTAGAACCTGAGTCTGGGTAATACCAGCGGAGGGAAGCTGTTTATCAAGGAAATTAAATATGCGTACCGAATGGATCGCGAAGCGTCAGGGGCACACCAATGTATCTCAAATGCACTACGCCCGCCAAGGTGTAATTACTGAGGAAATGCACTTTGTTGCTAAGCGAGAAAATCTCCCGCCAGAACTTATCCGCGCGGAAGTAGCGCGGGGACGGATGATTATTCCGGCTAATATCAATCACACGAATTTAGAACCAATGGCGATCGGCATTGCGTCTAAATGCAAAGTCAATGCTAATATCGGTGCATCTCCCAACTCTTCCAATATGGAAGAAGAAGTTGACAAGCTTAAACTAGCAGTGAAATACGGCGCTGATACCGTGATGGACTTGTCCACCGGCGGCGGCAATTTAGATGAAATTCGCACTACAATTATCAAAGCTTCACCGGTCCCGATCGGTACTGTACCAATTTACCAAGCACTAGAAAGCGTTCACGGTAATATGGAAAGTCTGACGGCGAATGACTTTCTTCACATCATTGACAAACACGCTCAACAAGGTGTTGATTACCAAACTATTCACGCCGGAATTTTGATCGAGCATTTGCCGTTGGTGAGAAATCGGATTACGGGGATTGTCTCTCGCGGCGGCGGCATTTTGGCGCGGTGGATGCTGCATCACCACAAACAAAATCCTCTCTACACTCACTTTAACGACATCATTGAAATCTTCAAAAAATACGATGTTTCGTTTAGTTTGGGAGATTCTCTGCGCCCCGGTTGCACTCACGATGCGTCGGATGAAGCTCAATTAGCTGAACTCAAAACTTTGGGACAATTAACTCGCAAAGCTTGGGAACATGACGTGCAGGTAATGGTGGAAGGCCCCGGTCACGTTCCTATGGATCAAATTGAGTTTAATGTCAAGAAACAAATGGAGGAATGTTCCGAAGCACCCTTCTATGTTTTGGGGCCGTTGGTGACAGATATTGCGCCTGGATACGACCACATTACCTCAGCAATTGGGGCCGCGATGGCTGGTTGGTACGGTACTGCAATGCTGTGCTACGTGACGCCGAAGGAACACTTAGGATTGCCGAATGCTGAGGATGTCCGAAACGGGCTGATTGCTTACAAAATCGCGGCTCACGCTGCAGATATTGCACGGGGCCGTCCGGGTGCGCGCGATCGCGATGACGAACTCTCGAAAGCACGTTACAATTTCGATTGGAACCGTCAATTTGAGCTGTCATTAGATCCAGAACGGGCAAAGGAATATCACGACGAAACTTTGCCGGCGGATATCTATAAAACTGCTGAATTCTGTTCAATGTGTGGGCCTAAGTTCTGTCCGATGCAGACTAAGGTTGATGCCGATGCTTTGACGGAATTAGAGAAGTTTTTGGCTAAGGAACCTGTAGCCCAAAGCTAATGGGATTAATTCGTAGCGTGCTGATGGCGCACCTTACTTAATTGTCAACCTGTGCGTTTTTTGTGGGGCGGGCATCCTGCTCGCCCAAAACTATGGTGCTGATGGCGCACCTTACTTAAGGTTATATTAAAAGGAGTTTCCGACAAGGAGACTTGCCATGTTCCTTTGCAGGTACTTTTTTTGTTACCAAGGAATCCAGAATTTTATCGAGATTGGGATGAGCAAAAAAAAGTAGCTATATGCTCTTTAGTTAATAGCATACCATCTGGGTCATGCCCAAATTCTTTATTTCGCCTTCTCCATATAAAACTCTTCATCAACTGAATTTCGTCTAAACTGCACTCGCCTCGCAAACCCAGTTCCCAAGAATCAAGAAAATTGGCACCTCGATATTCAATTAGCAGCCTACCCTGTACTGGTAAACTAACTGAGCGTCGAGATTCATTTCGCTGCTTAAGAGGCATTCCGTTTCCATCTTCAAGGAACGAGCGGCGGATTCAAACGCTAATCTCATGCCGCCTATTCCGGAGAATAAGTCCATAAAACGGATTTTTTTTAGGGCCATTAAGTCGGCGGTAAAAGCTTATATTTGGTACTATTTGTCAGTCGAGGCATAGCCTCTAGATATTCATTACCAGGCTCTGCCTGGTAAGCAGAAATTTTAAATTCGTACGGTGCGTTAACGTAGTGTAGCGCACCGCCCGCCTAATGCAGCAGCATTTGAGCTAATTAAAAGACTGCATTTGAGCTAAGTAAAAGATTTACCTGGATATGTTAGCTTGCGCTGTCTGTTGGCACTTTGAAAGAATGCGCCGATCGTTTGAGCTAATTGTGCGAATAGAATGCAGGTTTGTTAGCTGAGTATTGATTTCAACTGTTTGAATTTTTCCGGCTGAGATTGCCTTCCCGGACAGTGTATTTCCCTGAATTTTACCAGTGAAGCACGCAAAGTCCGATCGCGGCGCGTAAATTGCACCAACCACCCGATCGTTCTGGCGTTGAAACACGATATAGTTTTGAAGAACTTGGTTGGGCTGTGGCGAATCTCCGTACAGGTAAATACCATCTGGCAAAGCCGCAACATTAGTCTTAGATGGATTTTGTTGTGCTTGAAGCGGTTGTTGCTGAATCCCAACACCAATTAGTGTCAGAGGACAAATAAAGGCTGTTGCCAGTAGTTTCCATTTCTGTTTAATAGATGCAGGTAAAATCATTTACTGCTTCTCCTTGCGCCAGGTCATATAATCATATTAAAACAGTCTTCTCTAGTTAATACCTCACTCAGGTTATAAATTAGCTCTGCTAAAATCTGCCTATTGGTAGAGACTCTAAAGCTGAAGCTTGCGCTTGCTTAGCACCGAAAACTTTATTTGCCATTGTCCTCCAATTACCTGAGCTGATATTGATAAAATTAGAGCGGGCATCGTTTCTAATCCCACCGAATAAAACACCGATTTCCTCACTTCAAATGGAGGCAGATCCTCTAGATATTCATTACCAGGCAGAGCCTGGTAAGGAGAAAAAAACATCTTGAAAACTCTTGTGGAAGAAGCCCGAAAGCCGGTTCAGGAAAATGGTAATCTTCGGTCAGTTCGATCGCACTTTTGCCTATGTTTTGCTAGCCATCCACTTTTGAAGATCATTAATCGTAAAAACTGTTTCAAAGTCCAATCCAACAGAGCGATAAAACTCCGCACCACCTTGCTCTCTGTCAATCAGCGACAACACGCGATCGACTTTATAACCCGCACCTCGCAACCGTTCCACCGCCTGCATCGCCGACTTCCCCGTCGTTACCACATCCTCCAAAACCGCCACATTCGTCCCCTCTGGCAACAGCGGCCCCTCAATATACGCCATTGTCCCGTGTCCCTTCGTCTCCTTCCTGACAATTAGCGCCGGAATCGATCGACCTTCGAGAGCCGAAACCACACTCACCGCAGTTACAATCGGGTCAGCACCCAAAGTCAAACCGCCCACAGCTTCCACATCCGACGACAGCATCGACAACAGCAAACGCCCCGTTGCCAAAGCACCTTCAGCGTGCAGCGTCACCGGTTTGCAGTTAATGTAATAAGAACTTTTCTGCCCCGAAGACAGCACAAAATCGCCTTCGCGATAGGCAAACTCGCACAACAAATCTAGAAGTCGATCGCGCAACACCGTTAAATCCGTAGCATTCATAACTCACACCGTGTAAAAAACACAAATAATCCGTCGATAATCAGTTTATATTGGAATCGGAATTAATTAAGGAGGCCCAAATATATGAGTCAAAAGTTAAAAAGCCTGAGCGGCGCGTTGATTCTCGCTGTCGCCTCTGCCGCAATGGCATCCGTCAAACCAGCTCAAGCACAAACAGAGCGATTTCACCCGATTGCTGACGACTTCAACCGACAATACTTTGAAGCTTCAGGAGACTTTTACCACAACGTCAGCTTGCAAGGTTACTTGGGCGACTATTTAGGCATCGGTTCCCCCAGCGGCGTCGTTGCCTTTCCCGAAAAAGAAATTGAGCGGGATGCTAGTCGCGTCAACGGATTCTACCGCAGAGTAATGCAGCGGCAAGTTTCCAGCGATCCGATTCTCCGCGTCCCAGATGCCGTCAATCCCTTCGATGCCTCAGTCATGGCACTCCCTGCTGCTTGCCAGCTAGGACCTCAACCAAGCGGCTGTTTCCCTACTCCCGCCGGACTCCAAGATCAGTTTACACTTCCAACACAGCAGGAAGGTTCACCGACTGATGCAGGGCCCGTGAGAGGACTTTATCAAGTATCGCCCCCTGGCCAAAATTAATCGATCGACAGTTGCGAGTTTTGAGCCGCGGCGGGTTTACTCTCATCTCGGATTTGTATGAGAGAGAAAGCCTCAACCCGCCCTAAAAACTCATGTTTTGACAATCCTTTCGGTAAACGCGCAACTGACTTTTTTAACTATCGCGGTTATTTTACAGGACTAAATATTATCCAATATTTATGAAACCATGCTGCCGTCAGGCATGATTGTTCCTTTCAAAATAGCTTCGCCCAGATTAGCTCCCGCCAATTTCGCTCCCCTGAGATTTGCCCCGGTCAAATTAGCCCCTCTCAAATCAGCTTTGCCAAGGTTTGCCCACCGTAAATCTGCAGCGATCAACTCCGCAAAACAGAGATTGGCTCTGAAAAGATATGCTCCAGTGAAGTGAGCTTCCCCGAGGTTAGCTTTAGAGAAATTGGCTGCATAGCAATGTGCTTCAATCAATTCGGTTTGAGTGAGATTGGCTTGACTGAGATTAGCAAAATTGAGGTTCGCCCCCATCGCATTAGCTCGAAACATCACCGCACCGATTAAATTCGCATCACCGAAATCGGTTTGTTGTAGATTGGCAGCGGTGAGGTCAGCCCCAATTAAATTAGCATTGGTCAAATCAGCTCCCCTGAGGTCTGCCCCTCGGAGGTTGGTTCCAGTTAAATTAGCTTTAAATAAATTAGTTTCGAGCAGTTGCGCTCCCGAAAGATTTGCTAAACTAAAATTAGATTCGGCGAGGTTTGCCGAAATTAATTTAGCCTTAAACAAATCAGTTTTAAAAAGGTTAGAGCGCCAAAGATGCGCGCCTCTGAGATTTGCTTCGGCGAGGTTAGCTTCGCTGAGATCCGGTTCTATATTTGGGTTGAGACTTCTCCATTCAATCCAAGTAACTGCACCTTTTTTTAACAGCGCTAAATGCTGTGTGTTTGCCATAATTGCATCTCCTTTAACGGCTATTCCTTGCGACCAACAATTGCTGGATTTTCTCGACCCGTCACGTTTTCCACCGCCGCAATTGCTGCCTGGGAACCTGCTATAATATCTCGTTCTGCGCCGCCGAGGTAAAGCCGTCCGAAACTGCCTACAGCCTGAACCTCTAAGATGTTAATAGACGCGCCTTTTTCTGCTTCATTGGCCGCCAGCGCTGCATAGGCCGCCGGTTCTACTTCTAAGACGTAAAGCGTTTGGCCCGCCAGCAGCAACTGTCCGCGGCGGGTGCGGTTGATTAATTGTGTTTGGTGGGGGTCAATGTTGCGAATAATTTGACTGGAAATCACTCGCGGTTTGATACCTTCTTCTCTGCGGAGTCCGATGAATTCTAGAATTGCTTTGCCTGCTGCCCGCGTTTCCCCCTGCTGACTCGAGTGTACTTCCAGAAGGCCGTACAAGCGTTCTACTATCTGCACTCCTGGGCGCACGGACGCTGATTTGAGGGCGACATCGGTAATTCGGTTAATTTCGATACCGGGCGAGATTTCTATCCACAGCGACGCATCCCCCGGCAGTGGCAAGAATCCGGCGGCGACTGTGCCGATGTATGCTGCGTGCTGTGGCTGCAAGTTGTCTAAAAATACGTAGCTGCGTAACTCTATTCCCAAAAGTTTTGATCTCCGTCGATCGAGTTCCAACACTTGTCTGTGCAATATCTGAGTTTACCTTTTTTTGTAAACAACACCTTGTCTGTTGTCGGGAGTGCCGGGGTGCCTCACAACCGAGTGAGGTGTCAGACCCGCGATTTTTAGTGCCGGAGTGCCTCCGCGAGCAATCTTTAATTTTGTGCGCGTGCTAAAAATTTGATATCAATCTGTAGTTATACGTGGAACATAACAGTGTTTACTGCTAGAGGTGGATTTAACTTTAAAAGCCAATCGATATAGTTTTGATAGTTAAAGATTTTTCCCAACAGAGAGCATTTGAATTATGAAACGTTCTGATTTATCCAAAGCAATCGGTGTAGGTATTCTAGCTGCTGGTTTAGCTCTAGCACCAGCTCATCTGCCTGCTTCAGCTCAGACAGATACAACTGGCGGTACAACTAACGGTACTAACAGCACTACAACCACCACAACTCCTCGCTCCGATGTCTACAGTGCTGAGACCGATCGCGATTTTGATTGGGGATGGTTGGGATTGCTAGGCTTGTCGGGTTTGTTGGGTTTGATTCCCCGCAAACGCGAAGAAAATGTCCGGTATACAAATACAACGACCGATCGCGAGCCCGCCGTGCGTAGTGACTACCGCTAAGAATTGAGTCTTAGTGCTGTGGGCATTATGCAGGGACAGGATGTTTTAACCTGTCCGATGAGCGCCAACAATCATAAAAAAACCTCCCTCTGTGGGGTTTTTTTATTGAGATTATGCGCGATCAAACGACGATTAAATTGGTTACATCTGACATATTGCACCATTTTCTTCATGAACAGGCTTTCGGGTCTGTTAATGAAAAAGTGAATTTTCTGGTGTGCCGTTGCTCCTAGCGAGTCAATAAAATGCTGATTGAAAAGGGTGCAATATCTCAGATATAACCGAACTAGAAATTGTTAACTTTTTCCTTTCTTCTTCCCTTTTTCCATCGCGTTCTTTGCGTTTTTGCGGTACTTTAAATAAAGGCTTTTCAGACACAAAAAGACCTTAAAAAATATTTTCGCCAGAACGATCGAGTAAATCGCAAATCGCCTGCACCAACTTCTGCGGGTCTAAAGGCTTAGAAATGTGCCGCTGGAACCCCGCAGCCATGGCCTGCCGATAGTCAATCTCTCCAGCATAAGCGGTGAGGGCGATCGCCGGAACCAGTCCCCCTTTGTCGGGCGCCAGAGCCCGAACCTGTCGCATCAACATATAACCGTCAGTATCGGGCATTCCAATATCGCTCAACAGCAAATCCGGCACAGACTGGGTTAAAACCGCCAAGGCATCGGCGGCGTTAGCAACGGCTGTAACGCTTGCCCCACAATCCTCAAGCAGAAAAACCACCAAATCTAGCGCATCAGCATCATCATCCACCGCTAACACCCTGATACCGCTCAAATCCAAGGATTCTGCGGGCGGCGCAGTTCCAGCAGGACTTGTCTGAGATTGCGCCGGCATCAGAGGTATCCTGACGGTCAAGGTTGTACCTTTTCCTTCGCCGGGACTGTCGGATTTCACCGTGCCGCCGTGGAGTTCGACGAGATGGCGGACGATCGCCAATCCTAAACCCAATCCGCCAAACTTGCGCGTCATCGTGCTGTCAGCTTGCCGGAAGTAGTCGAATACATAGGGCAGAAAATCAGGTTCGATACCTTTTCCAGTATCAGTTACAGTAATTTGGGCCCTCGTGTCCACCCGATCGAGAACGACTTCGATTTTGCCTCCCGGCGGGGTGAACTTAACGGCATTGGACAGCAAATTCCAGACTACCTGCTGAAGTCTGCCCGCATCGCCCAAAACCGAGCCGAGATGCGGTGCAAATTGAGTGCTGATTTGAATCGACTTGACTTGGGCCGCCAGACGCACCGTTTCAATTGCAGCGCCGATGACCCCGGCTAAATCCACAGGTGCAATATTCAAGCTGACCTTGCCTTGCAGAATCCCGGACACGTCGAGCAAATCTTCGATAAGCTGGGTTTGCAGTTTGGCGTTGCGCTCGATCGTCTCTAGGGCATAACGCTGCTTTTCCGGTGTCAGAACATTCGATCGCAGCAGCTTCGTCCAGCCCACAATCGGATTTAAGGGAGTCCGCAATTCGTGGGACAAAACAGCCAAAAATTCGTCTTTGACGCGGTTAGCCTGTTCTGCTTCTTCCCGCGCCTCCTTTTCCCGAGCTAGAAGGCGTTCCCGTTCCGCTTCTGCAAGTTTGCGATCGGTAATGTCGGTGTTTGTGCCACACCAGCGCAGCACCTTGCCTCGATCGTCGCGGATCGCCACGGCGCGGGAGAGAAACCAGCGGTACGATCCGTCTTTGCCGCGCAAGGGGAAAGTATCTTCCCAGAGTTCGCCTGTTTCAATGCAGCGCCTAAATTTTTCGACAACGCGATCGAGGTGTTCCGGGTGGTGCACCTGTTGCCAGCCCCAGCCTAGCATTTCTTCTAGGGTGGTGCCCGTGTAGTCAAACCAGCGCTGGTTAAACCATAAACTCCCGCCAGTGGGATCTGTCATCCATGCCAACTGAGCGATGTTGTCAGCTAGAGCGCGGAACCGAGCCTCGCTTTCGTGCAGCTCGTGCAGGGCTCGCGCGTGCAGGATCACCGTCCAGAGGCGAGCCACCACTTCTTGCATCAGCCAAACTTCATCGGCCCGCCAGTGCCGCACGGCTTGGGATGTCACCAACAAAAGAGCCACCCAGCGCCCTTCCTGAAGGCAGGGAACATCGACCAAAGCGCGAATGTACAGGGCACCGTAGTTATCGAATAAATGTGCTGTATGGGGGTTATTAGCGAGGTCTGAGATGACAAGTGTTTGACCTGCCATAGAAAGAGCTTTCAGTTCTGGCGTCTTAAAGTCTGAGATTTGATAGGTGCCGACGGTGCTGGGAATGTCGGACTGGTGCCAGTCTTGCTGGACAATTGCCCGATCGGCTTCTAGATCGATTTCGTGCCAAATGCAGCGATCGACCTTTAAATACTCTCCCAGACTCTTCATGGCTTCCCACAACATTTCTGTGGGGTTGGAGCCTTGGCGCAAGCGGAGTTCGAGATCCGAGAGAAACTGCTCGTTGAGTTGGGCTTGTTTGCGATCGTGAATATCGGTGTTCGTGCCGATCCACTCGACAACCTGGCCCCCTGCGTCGCGAATTGGCACGGCGCGGGACAAATGCCAGCGTTCCATTTGGTCGGAGGCCCGCCGCAGGCGCAGCTCAACTTGATAAACTTCTCCGGTGATTAGACTTTCTTCCCAGCGGGCCCAAGATTCTGCTAAATCCGAGGGCGGCACCAGGGATTCCCAATTGCTTTGAGCGGCTTCGTCGTAAGACATTCCCAGATATTCCAACCATTTTTGTTGATTGGTAAAACGAATTTCCCCGGCGGAGTCTACGTTCCAAATCAGGTGGGGCAGCGACTCAGCCAGAAAGCGGAAGCGGCGGTCGCTTTCTGCTAAACTTTCTTCGGCTCGTTTGCGATCGTCAATATCAATCCCGATTCCCGCCCATTGCACCACCTCTCCCTTCCTGTCTTTGACGGGCACAAGTCGCGCTAGATGCCAGCGGTAAGTACCATCAAACCTACGCACCCGACACTCAAATTCGTAGGCTTCCCCTGCTTCAATCGCCTGGGTGCGCGTAGCGACAACTGTTGGCAGATCATCAGGATGAAATAATTGCAGCACCGGTGCAGCCAGCGGCAATTCTGCTGGCCTGATGCCCGTGTAGCTTTGCCAGTGTTGGTTGCAAAACTCTAACCTGCCGTCGGCAGTGTTGATCCACATTAATTGCAGGACGCCATCGGCGAGGGTGCGGTAGCGATTTTCGCTTTGCCGGAGTGCTTCTTCTATTTGCCGGCGCTCAGTTTTGTCCTGCATGATTTTCAGGAAACCTTGCACCTCGCCGGCTGCCTCGCGCAGGGGCATCACCAGTCCGCTGCCCCAAAAGTGGCTGCCGTCTTTGCGGACGTGCCAGCGCTCGTTTTTTGCCTTTCCCTGAGTCAGGGCGATGTGCCTTTCTGCTTCCGGCTTTCTAGCAGCAGAGTCTTCTGGGGTGAAGATGATTCGTCCGTCCTGCCCGACGATTTCAGCTTCGGTATAGCCCAGCAATCTCTGGGCGCCTGCGTTCCAACTGGTAACGTGTCCGTCGGTGTCGGTGGTGAAGATGGCGTAGTCTTTGGCGCTGTCGAGAATCAACTGCAGGTGGGTTTCACGATCGCGCAGTGCTGCTTCTGCTTGTTTGCGTTTGGTAATGTCGGTTGTGAAGCCGACAACTGTGGTCACTTCACCTTGCTGATTGCGGATCGAACAGGCGCGTTCCCAAACATTGATCCAGCGCCCGTCTTCGTGCCGGACTCGGTACTCGCTTTCGTAGCGCTCAACACTCAAGAGTTCTGCCGTCTCGGCTTGGATGCGCGCCAAATCGACGGGATGGATGCGTTCTCTCCACCACTCTGGTGTGGTCTGTGCATCCTCTGAGCGGACACCGACGAGCGAGTGCAGCCCCTCGGAACGGTAAACTGAGTTGGCTGCCAAATCCCACTCAAACACAATGCCGTCGATCGCCCTTGTTGCTAATTGGAAACGGTTGTAGCTTTCTTGCAAGGCGAGTTCGGCCATTTTGCGAGCGGTAATTTCCTGTACCACGACATTCATCCCGACTATCTCCCCGCCCGTGTCTTTGAGCGGCCACCAATTCACCAGCCAAGTGCGCACAACACCGGGTTGAGCTTTGGTTTCACCGCTGATTTCACAATTCCGCATCGGTTCTCCGGTTTCGAGAAGGCGGCGGAACACAGCTTCGGCTGTGTCTGCCAAGCCGGGGAATATTTCGCGCACCGTCCGGCCGATGTGCGTTTCCACGGACAAGCCGTTGATTTGGGCTAACCGCTGGTTGAGCCGCACGTACCGCAAATCTGTGTCTAAAACGGCCAAACCCACGGGAGTTGTTTGGTAGAGCGACTCTATCTCTAGAAGTTGACGGCGCACGGTTTGCTCGCTCTGGTGCAGGGCGAGTTCGGCTTTTTTGCGATCGGTAGCATCAAATAATACTCCGATAAACCGCACTGCTTCGCCTGCAGCGTCGTAGAGATAGCGCCCGAACGCGCTCAACCAGCGGATTTCTCCGTTGTCTGCCCGGATGATGCGGTATTCGGGGGAGTAGAGCGATCTCGTTTGCCGAGCTGTTTTGGCTGCTTGCATGACTTGCTTTAAGTCGTCTGGATGGACACACTTTTGCCACACATCCGCGCTTGCTTCGCCGCCCGGTACCGGTTCGCAGCCCAAAATGCTGAAATGGGTCGCCGACCAAATTACTCGATGTGTTCGCACGTCAAAATCCCAGGTTGCCATGCCTGAGCCTTCGATGGCGACGCTCAAACGTTCTTCGCTTTGTTTCAAGGCAATTTCAGTTTGTTTGCGATCGCTGATATCTGTCAGGGAACCTACGGCCCGCACGGGATTGCCTGACTCGTCCCAAATTGCTCGCCCTCTGGCTAAAACCCATTTGTAGCGCCCGTCGGAACAGCGAACGCGGTACTCGCAGCAGTAATGTGATGTTTCTCGATGCAAGTGCTGCTGCCAATTGCTTTGCATTATCTCCAAATCATCGGGATGAATATAGCTCAAAAATTGGCTGAAGTTTTTGACTTCTTCGGGCCCGCGTTCCAAAATCTCTAAACCGCGATCGCTCAGGATCTGGCAATTTGTTTGCAGGTTGCGATCCCAAATCCCGTCGTTGTTGCCCTGCAAGGCTAGCTGCCAGCGTTCTTCGCTTTCTCGCAAAGCTTCTTTGGTTTGATTGGCGCGATCGATTTGTAGGGCGGCAACGGCAAAGTCTGCTAGGGCGATCGCGATCCGCAAGTCTTCGGCATCGAACTGGTCCGAATCGTGAGAGACAATCCATATTGCCCCCAGCGGTTGATTTTCTGCTTGTAGCGGCACAACTAACGCTTCGGCGATCGGCAATTCTAGCTGCTGTAAGTCGGTAAAATATTGTTCGGGAGCGGAGTAAAGCTGGGGAGTTTGGCGATCGAAACCTGCTCCCGACAAACGCAATTTGCGGGGTGTGTTTCTATGTTCTGCTACTTCCCACGCGCCCGCCAATGCCACCCACCGAAATATTTGTTCGGAACTGACATTTTTTTCTAGCAAGCAGACTCCGACACTTCCTGCGCCGCACAAATCTTTAGCGATCGCAACCAGTGTTTTGAGCAGCCTGTGGGGTGAGGTTGCCAATTGTCTAGCCAGCTTTTGCAGCGCTCGGTTTTCTGCTTTTTGATCGTGCGATCGAGGAATGCGGCGGGACAGTTCCTCGGCGATCGGAATATCGGTTAAATTAGTTTGTGGGGTTTGCCAAGCTTCCATCAATTAGTGGTCTCTATGTCTTTCTGTCTGAGCTGGCGAGCGTATATCAGCGCCCTCTTAAAGCATCTGCTATAAATTATAGCATATACCTATAGACAGAATTAGTTATCTATCTTGGTAATTGCTTTTTAGTTTTCAGGCTAGTTGATCGCCTTGGTTGCTTTTACTCTTGTTGCCACCTTATGCACAATTTTATTCCCGAATCGCGATTTTTTCCATATCTAACTTGGACAGAAATTCAGTCTATCCTGGATAAGGAAAATACTGTGATCATTCAGCCGCTAGGTGCGATCGAACAACACGGCCCGCATTTGCCTTTAATTGTAGATGCGGCAATTAGCGCGGCGGTGACAGGCACAGCGCTGGCCAAGTTACAGGCAAATATTCCCGCTTATGCTTTGCCGCCTTTGTACTATGGCAAGTCGAACGAACACTGCCATTTCCCCGGTACAATTATGCTCAGTGCTCAGACACTTTTAGCAGTAATCGGCGAAATTGCTGACAGTATTTATCAGGCTGGATTTCGGAAATTAGTGTTACTCAATGGTCACGGCGGACAGCCGCAGGTGATGGAAATTGCAGCGCGGGACATTCATCAAAAATATCATAATTTTTCGGTTTTTCCGCTGTTTGTGTGGCGGGTTCCGAATGTGGCTGCTGAATTATTGAGCGCGAAAGAGTTGGAGTTTGGGATTCACGCGGGTGATGCAGAAACGAGTTTGATGTTGTCAATTTTGCCGGATCAGGTGAAAATGGAACTTGCTGTTACTGAATATCCGAAAAATTTGCCGATCGACAGTTTGCTGAGTATGGAAGGAAATTTGCCTTTTGCTTGGCTGACGCGAGAGTTAACTGAAAGCGGTGTGTTGGGCGATGCGACGGTGGCAATGAAAGAAAAGGGTTCTCGGATTCTCGAATCTCTCTCGGACGGCTGGGCACAAGTTATTAAAGATGTTTACAAATTTCGACAGCCGGGAAGTTCGGCAACGAGCACTGTACAAGATGTAACGGATGTCAGTCCGATGGAAGAATGAAGAGGGAAGAAGATCGATGTGGAAATGCAGTCACAACAATAGTTGCAGGAATTAAGAACGTTATAACTGTCTTGGCGGTTGCTATAAAAATAAAAAATACAGTCCTGGAGGCATAATCGACCTATGTAGACTGCTTAGGTTGCACCTTACGGCTATTAAGAATTAAAAATCAAAAATTATTCTAATTTGTGTCAAAATGAGTCTAAGAAATTTTTTGAGTTGGAAAACTAACGATGAGTGTAAATTCTAAATTGCAGCGCGCATTTGAGCAAGGTCGCGCCCTGAAAATTATCAGCGGTTTAAATAATTTTGATGCGGCCAACGTTGCGGCTGTCGTCAAAGCAGCGGATCTGGGCGGTGCTTCCTTTGTCGATATTGCTGCCGATCGAGATTTGGTATTGATGGCAAAACAGTTGACAGATTTGCCAATTTGTGTATCGGCTGTGGAACCGGAAAAGTTTGTACCTGCGGTAGAAGCTGGCGCTGATTTGATTGAAATTGGCAACTTTGATGCTTTCTACGCAGTAGGCCGCCGCTTTGAAGCTGAGGAAGTTTTGCAGTTGACTCGCGAAACTCGATCGCTATTTCCGAACATCACTCTTTCGGTGACAGTTCCCCACATTTTGGCACTCGACAAACAAGTGCAATTAGCAATTGAATTAGTCAAAGCTGGCGCTAATATCATCCAAACCGAAGGTGGTACTAGCGCTCAACCAATTCACGCAGGCACCTTGGGATTAATTGAAAAAGCAGCGCCTACTTTGGCCGCAGCCTTTGAAATTTCCCGCGCCGTATCAGTCCCCGTACTCTGCGCTTCTGGTATTTCCAGCGTCACCGCACCCCTCGCTATTGGAGCAGGTGCTGCGGGTATTGGTGTCGGTTCTGCTGTCAGCCAACTTAATAGCGAAGTGGCGATGATTGCGGCTGTTCGCAGTTTGGTTGAAGCTTTGGCTTTGGTTTCGCGATCGCACTTGCCAGTTTCCATTTAATTAAGAAGGAAGAAGGAAGAAGGAAGAAGGAAGAAGGAAGAAGGAAGTTCGGCAACGAGCAATGTACGGGATGTAACGGATGTCAGGAAGAAGGGAGAAGGAATATTTTTCCCCTTCTCCTACTCTCCCCTTCTCCCCTTCTCCCACTCTTCCCATCTTCCCCTTCCCCACTTTTGCACTTTTTCTTAATAATTGATAAACCACACGGCATAATCATCTAATAACTGATTGTTTCGGGAGATTACATCAACTGATTCTAACTCAGATAAAGGTAACATAAACTTTTGGCGATCGCCGATGCGCTGCACTTCCACAAATATACCTTCTTCCTGAATCACAAAATCATCTAACCGAGTAATTGTGAATGTATCAGTATAAGAAGGCTGAGTTTTTTTGAGTTTTGCATATTCTTTTGTGCTGCCATAACCCATTGTATATTCTTCTTCCCACTCAAACTCTTCTATGCCGGTAACATGGCACGGAAGTTGAATATTTTGCTTGATGTAATCTAGGTATTTGAGTGAATTTTTCAGATTACAATCAATGTTTTTAGAACCCAAAATTTTACTAATTTTAGTTTCAAATTGTTTGGTATTAAAGGCGAGATTTTTGTCGCTATTTGCTAACATTTGTGGATCGAACCCCGATCTCAATTCGGTTACTTCCGCCAGCAGCCGCTGAAAGTCGTTGATCGGTTTCGGTCTTCTACCTGCTACAATGGTTTCATCAAGCTGAACTGGAGGAAGTTCGGATTGTGAAAGAAGGGATTGGCTTTGATCGGCGCGATCGTCCACTTTAGACTTGTTAACTTTAGACTTGTTAAGTTTAGGCTGGTTAACTTTAGACTTGGTAAATTTAGGCATCGCTCGGTCTCGCTGGCTCGGTTTATCAATAAAGTATATCTTGACAGAAGTACATTCGTGTCTGATAGGAGGAAGGTGTAATGCAACTACTGAAATCGCCTGATGAATTACCAGTCTATCAAGGACAATTCGGCGAGTTTACGATTACTCAAAAAGATCGCACGGGAGTTTTGATTTACCGCGCTGGATTGGGGATGGCGGCGCTGTGTTTTGCGATCGGCACTACTCTGGTGTTGCAACAGGGCGACAACCCGATTGCAATCCAAGCTGTAACGCCTGTTTTTGCTTGTTTCTGGATAGCTTTAGGCGTCAGCTTAGCCACTATTCACATTTACATGATTGCGCTGCACCGAACACTACAGGTGTTTTGGGCGATCGGCGGCGCGGCAGCATTGTTTGTCGCCCTACAAAGCAGCCAACCTCTAGCTTTAGCAGTGTACGAACATCCAGCCACGTTGTGGGGAATTGGCTTTACTTTTGCCGCATTAAATGGAATTTATTTTAAGGAAGCATTCTGTTTTAATCGCCTCGAAACTAAGTTTTTGACTCCTGGAGTTCCTCTCTTAATTTTAGGACATATTTTTGGCTTTTTGTCAGCCGAAAATGAACAATTTTTGCTGGCAGTTTGGGCGGCTTTGTTTATCATCTTTGCTGTACGCAAGTTTTTTCAACCGATGCCGCAGGATATCGGGGATAAAAGCGTTTTTGAGTATCTGAAACACCAATAATTTGGGAATGGGGCATGGGGCATGGGGCATTGGGCATGGGGAAATTTTATCACTTTCCTACTATTTCCCTCTTCCCCAGTCTCGCCGAATCTGCCTCCATACCCGAAAACATCTAGATCCAGTTAAAATGAGAATTCGTCTAATCCGTCGTCGAGAAATGTGGGTAATTACCAGGGAAGGTTGGGTAATTGCAAGCACGGGATTAATAATTTTAATGCTCTTAATTCTCACAAAAATCCATCCGTTTTTGGCGGTAAATGCGCCGATTAAAGCAGATATATTGGTTGTCGAAGGCTGGTTGCCCGATTATGCGATCGAAAGTGCGATCTCCGAATTCAAAAAAGGCGACTACCGCCAATTAATTACCACAGGAGTTCCTTTAAATAAAGGTTACTATCTCGCTGAATATAAAAATTATGCGGAACTGACGGCAGCGACTTGTATTGCGCTAGGATTTGATAAAAACAAATTAGTAGCAGTACCAGCAGCGAGTGTTGTGAAACACCGCACTGCTGCTTCTGCGATCGCACTTCGGGATTGGCTGGCTGCTTCCCCCCTAAAAGTTGACTCAATTAATCTTTATTCTTTTGGCCCTCACGCGCGCCGAAGTTGGATTGTTTTCAAAGAAGTTCTGAATCCTGCCATTAAAGTCGGGATTATAGCGGCGGAACCGCAAGATTACAATCCCCAAGAATGGTGGAAATCGAGCGAAGGTTTTCGGATTGTGATCGGAGAAATTATTGCTTATATTTACGCCCGTTTTGTAGATTGGAAAACCTAGCCAGTAATTGTCAACCTCTCTCTTAATTCCCTTCGCGTTCTTAGTGCCTTCCCGGTCAGTAAAAAAATATTTATATAACACTTGTAAATCTGTGAAAAGAGAGGACAAGTCAGTGCCGTTTCCTACCATAATTAAACCAAAAATGATAAAATCATTCTCAGATAAGTTGAGGGAAACTCGTTGTTAGAAGAACGCGCATACTGGTTAGCATGGTCACAAATTAACGGTGTCGGGCCGATTTTGTTGCAAAGATTGCACCAAAATTTCAATAGTTTGGCGGAAGCTTGGACGGCAAAACCAGTAGATTTAATGCGAATTGAAGGGTTCGGGAAGCAGATAATTGAAACCATTGTGCAAGAACGAACTAAACTCAATCCCGAAGAATTTATCGAAAAACATATTATAAAAAATCCCTGTTTTTGGACGCCCGCAGATCCAGATTATCCCCGTTTATTATTGGAAATTCCCAATCCGCCACCAGTGTTGTATTATCGCGGTTTAGTTGATATAAAAGAGAATCAAGGAATTACGCCGACGGTGGCAATGGTTGGCACTCGCAGCCCTTCGGAATACGGCAGAAGGTGGGCTCGCAAAATTAGTACGGCTTTGGCTAGAAACGGTTTTACTGTGGTTTCGGGATTGGCTGCGGGCATTGATACAGAGTCTCATACAGGCTGTTTGGAGGCGGGAGGAAGGACTTTTGCAGTGGTGGGGACGGGAGTAGATATTGTATATCCTAAACAAAATGAGAGGTTGTACGATCGCATTTTGCAGCAGGGATTGGTAATTAGTAAATATCCCGCAGGCACTCAACCGAATAAAACTAATTTTCCGCGCCGAAATCGCATAATTGCTGGCTTAAGCCGCGCTACAATCGTGATAGAAGCTCCGCATAAATCGGGTGCTTTAATTACTGCTTATCAAGCGAATGATTTTTGCCGCGATGTGTATGTTTTGACGGGCAGATTGGATGATGAGCGTTCTTTTGGTTGTTTGGAATTGCTGAGTAAAGGTGCTCATCCGATTCTGCCGAATAGCGATCGACTGTTAAGCGAAGACAGGTTGTTGGAAATGCTCGGAGCTATGCCAAAATTGGATAGAGCCGAGCAGTTGTCGCTGTTTCCCCCAAATGCGACGGTTGAGAAGCAAGGGCCGCCGTTGGAGCCGGAATTGGCTAAGGTGTTAAGTGCGATCGTATCAGGGCCGAGTTCTTTTGATGTAATTGTAGAAGCAGCGGGATTAGAAGCCGGAAGAGTTTCGAGTATACTTTTGCAGTTGGAATTGTTGGGATTAGTTTCGCAGTTACCGGGAATGCGATATCAGCGGTGCTGAGGTGAAAAAAAACTGGGCGTTTGAAACCGCGCCTACCCAGACAAAACCCGCCTGCGCGGATTGAAGATTATTCGGCGGTTTCAACCGCCGAGTGAATATGGCCAGAGGATAAGGGATTGCTCCCCTGGCGCATTCAATCTCAGAGCAATCCGAAATTAACCGCACTAATATTGCTAGCAGAAACACCGCCCAGAGAAGCTAAAATCTCCCCTGTTTGAGCCAACCGGATTAAAGTTGCACCGCTATCTTGAGCAATCGCCAATTGCGAGAAACTCAACCTGTTACCCAATACTAACAAATCTTTACCGACTTCAAAATCAGTAATAGTATCAGTACCGGAATTGGTATAGAGTAAGAACTTATCTACTCCCATTCCTCCTATCAAACTATCAATTCCCAAACCGCCATTGAGTAAATCATCTCCCTTACCTCCGTAAAGAATATCATTACCATCATCGCCATTCACAATGTCAGCACCGCGGTTGCCAAATAAGACATCATCACCGCTACTTCCCAGGATTGTATCGCTACCTTTGCCACCGAAAACAGTGTCATTTCCCAGACTTCCATCGAGGGAATCATTGCCCCTCATCCCCATCAAGACATTATTCGCGCTGTCGCCCGTCAGGATATCGTCGCCATTCGTACCAAGAATTGCATTGGGAGAATTGCTGCCCAAATCTGCATCGCCGCTGACAACAGGAGTCGCAATCCCAACAGGCAATATGACAGCTTCAATTCTGCTATCTAAAGCAGTACCTGTATTGTCAGCAACTAGCTGGGAAATTGGTTTATTTCCCGTACCAACTTCTTTGAAGTCTTGAGTTGTTGGGCCCAAGGCTACTTGTTGGAGGCGGGCAAGTGATTCAGGAATTGATGTTGCTGTTGGGTTGGAGACAGCGATATCAATGCGCTGATTGGCTGTTGCCATTACTGTCGCGGATTGTGATGTAATTTGGGTGACTTGTTGACTGTTGAAGCTGGGGTCAATCTGCAGGATTTTAGCAGCGGATTGCTGAATTATTGGTTCTAAGGCTGCTGGGTTGCTGAGATTTAAGACTGTACCAGATTGAATTTGATTGGTAATTGAACTGACAACAGCCTTGACAATATCGGTATTGACTGCACTGGATGCACCGTCAATCAAAGCGCTGGTTTGAGTGATGAAGTTTTGGACTTTCACCATTGCGGATAAGACTTCGACTCCGCCTGGTATGTTGTTGTTGGTGGCTTCTATTGGATCGAAGCTAGTTAAGTCAACATCAGCGGTGAGAGAAAGGGCTGCTTTGACTAAAGATTGTGCTGATTCTGGTTCAATTCCTTTGTCGATTAAGTCGGCGATTAAGCTGGTTAGGAGGGTGACGACACTCGCATCTGGCGGTGCGGTGACTGGTGTTTCTAGGGGTAAGCCGGTGGCGGTGTCAGTGCCTCCAATTGCAACTAGATTGCCTTCTGAGGGGTCGATTTCTCCGTTTTTGTTGGTGTCGAAAATCTCGAAGGGGATGTTGAGATTGAAATTACCGTTGCTGTTAGTAGTAGTTGATGGTTCATTGGTATCTTTGATGCCGTTTTTGTTGGCGTCTAGGAAGAGGGTTGCACCGGAGATGTAGCCGTCAATCACTACGCCGGTGCAACTAAATGTCAGCAACATACCCTGAAATGGACGTGTAAGGTCATTGTCGCTGACACTAAGACCCGCCCTGTCTGTTGCTGTTAACTTGATTGTTAACTGCTGCAGTTTAGGACTTGTGCCGCTGAGTGTGCGGGTATCTGGGTTGAAAGTGAGCCAACTTGGCAAGGGACTGCCGTCCATCAGAGTTGCTGTGTAGGTCAGTTGGTCGCCCGGATCGGGGTCAGTGAACGTATTTTCTGGGAAGGTGTACTCGAACGTTGATGAACTGCTTGACTTGATGTACTGGTAATGCCACGGGGTTGTAGTCGGGCCGTAGTTGAGGACAGGAGGGTTGTTGGCAACTGTAGTAAAACTCCCTTCTTCGGCAAAGGGTGAACCTGCCCAAGCAGTGTCGATCGCCTGTACGCTCCAGTAATATGTCTTATCTGGAGACAAATCTTTGAGCTGCCACTGGGTGTTTTGATTGGCATTACCTAGCCCTACAACTTGCCGAGTTCCGTCATTGAGAGACATCGGGGCGAGAATGTCACTGCCCCCTGGTGTGGTGCCAACTCGCAGGTTGTAGCTTAAACCATCGGCAGGAGTTTGAGCATCAGTTGCTTTGTTCCAGTTGAAAGTGACATTTCGGCCAGAAGGCTCAGCCGAAAGCCCTGTGGGTGCAGTGGGAGGAGTGTTCGCGATCGCAGTATTGTTGCGGTACACTTGGTTGCCCAGCAAAATATCCAATTTGCCGTCACTGTCGTAGTCTCCCCAATATCCCTGAGCGTCACCAGTCACTCCTGCACTGGTATCTTCGCTAAAGCCACTACCAGTGTTGCGGTAAACTTTGCTGTCTAGCAAGATATCGAATTTGCCGTCGTTGTCGTAGTCTCCCCAAGCTGCGGAACTACCACCGGGCAAGGCGGCAGTCGTGTCTTCGCTAAAGCCACTGCCTGTGTTCCGGTACACTTTAGTGATGTTGCCAGAATCTGAATTACCCGCTAGCAAGATATCCAAATCGCCATCATTGTCATAGTCTCCCCAAGCAGCCGAACCATTAGAAACACCGGGCAAGGCGGCAGTCGTGTCTTCGCTAAAGCCGCTGCCAGTATTGCCAAACACCTTGGTTATTTTGCCTGAAAGACTATCGCCCGTTAGCAGGATATCGAGTTTGCCGTCCTTGTTAAAGTCACCCCATGCTGCTGAACCGTTGAGAACACCCGGGAGTTGGGCAGTAATATCTGGCGTAAAAACAATATCGCTCTTCCCAGTATTGCGGTACAGTAAGCTTGCGTTTTCCAGCGTACTAAACGTACCGTCTGCATTTTCATTCGTGATACTTTGTTGGGTGGCATTCAGGAGATCCTGTTTGCCGTCATTGTTGTAGTCTCCCCATGCTGGGAAACTACTATTATTGGGACTTATGTACTCGATCGTCGATCCATTCCAGCCATCGCCATTGTGGCCGAACAATTTGAGACTGGATGTTATTCCGTATTTGCCTCCGTTTGTTTGCAAGAGAAAATCTAGCTGGCTGTCGTTGTTGTAATCTCCCCAAGATGCGGCAGAAGCTAACTCCAAATTTGCGTAGCCGCTTTCAGCGGTAAAGGTACTGCCACTATTGCGGTACAGCCAAGTACCAGTGAAGTCAAAAGAGCTACCGAAGCTGCTAAGTGGCTCAGGGCGGCCCGACGCTATAAAATCCAGGTTCCCATCACCGCTGTAGTCTCCCCAAGCGCTAATCGCTCCGCCGTTGAAATCATTGGAGATTTCCGTATTGATTTTGTTGAAAGTGTAACTGCGTTCGAGGTTAGTCACGCTGACATCTTGAGGATCGAGACCTGAGTACACAAAATTTGGAAAAAAGCCGCCACTGTCAGCAAGGTCGCTGCTTATAGCGGGGTCGAGGATTATTTTGTAGGGACGATCGCCATCAGATTGATTATCGTTAATACCCTTGACTGTGACAGTCTGAGCTATATCCCAATTATCAGGAGTGAACTTCAGCGTCGATACAGAAACAGTTCCTTCTGCCGTGTTGTCACTCCTTACTGGGATGACAACATCAGCCATAGGTTGCTGAGTCAACACAACACTGAAATTAGCAGTGTCGCCTGCTTCTGTTGTAATCAACTGGTTTGTTGGCCCAACGACTATCTGAGGATATTGATTGTAGGGATAGTCGGCATAAACGAACATATTAGTGAGACTGACATCAGAGGCATCTAGACCTGAGTATTTGCTGTCAGTGCTGATCGCAGGGGCGGTAACGATCGTATAAGGTCGGTTAGCAGCCATGCTGAAAGTACCCTCAGCGCCTGTTACCGTAACTTCTTGGGGAATATTCCAGTTGTCAGGTGTAAAGGTAACTCCTGAAGTGGAGAGACTACCTTCTGTTGGATTTTGAGGAGAAACATTCAAACCGATCAAAACTTCGCCCGTCGGCGGGCTATTAAGTGCGAGGGTAAATTTGGCTTTGCCACCTGTTTTAGTGGTGATTAATCCGTTGGTGGGGGAGACGGTGATGCCTGGGTTAGCAGCAGTGCCAGAATCCAAATCTGAAGAACTGTCACCAGATTGGGGTTGCTCGTTAGATGGCGGTATGGTGTTACCCCTGTTAACAACAGTCGCATCCGGTGCATTGAGGCCGTTGTAGTTACTATCCGCACTGACAGCAGGGGCAGTCACAATCTGATAAGTCTTATCGAAATCAAATACTCGATCGTTGACACCCGTTACTGTAATAGTCTGCGGTTGATTCCAATTAGCAGAATTGAAGGTAATTGATTCTGTCGAAATTACTCCCTCTGCTTCATTGCTGCTACGCAGATCAATTTTCACATCAGCAGTAGGTGCGCTGTTGAGTTTGATGGTGAATTGGTCGGTGTCACCTGCTTCTGTAGTTACTAATCCCGATGCCGGACTAATAACAATGCCAGGACTTCCAAGTATTGGTTGTGCCACAGTGCCACCACCGTCTAGT
>NZ_JAUBQN010000007.1:39475-184647 GCF_036701295.1 Microcoleus harperi Pol14_C6
TGTCCTACAGTGCCACCACCGCCTGGTTGTCCTACAGTGCCACCACCGCCTGGTTGTCCTACAGTGCCACCACCGCCTGGTTGTCCTACAGTGCCACCACCGCCGATTGGTTCTGGCGCTAAATCGTTATCCGCGATCGCCACTGTCACCCCTGGAACCACAACCGCATTATACTTAGCATCCGTGCTAGTCACAGTGTGAGCAATATTAGCGCTCTGCACCCCTTCCACAACCGTATCGTCAACAGCATTTACCGTAACGGTTTGAGCCTTATTCCAATTATCTGGCGTGAAAGTTAGAGGCGCGCTCGTCTCAATCTGATTACCTGTTGTGAGAGTGATGGTGACAGGGGCGGTCGGCTTGGATTTCAGCACCGCACTGTAAGTACCAATTGCACCGCCTTCTGTAACAGTTGTTGCCGTGGGAGTAATAGAAATACCAGCGGTATCATCGTCTTTATTGCTAAGGCTAACATCCGCTACATCTCGGTTGCTGTAATTCGCATCTGTGCTAACAGTAGCCCCCGTGACAACTTTGTAGTCAATATCGCCGTCAGCAAGGCTATCGTCAACCCCTGTTACTGTCACCTGTTGCGGTGCACTCCAGTTATCGGGAGTGAAAGTTATGGTATTAGGAGAAACTGTTCCCTCGGCCACATTATCCGTGTTCAAACCGATAGTAACATTAGCAGTCGGCTTAGTATTCAGAACCACAGTAAAGTTAGCACTACCGCCGGCTTCACCTGTAGTTAATCCCGCAGTTGGATTCACCGTAACTCCCGGAGTTTCATTGTCACTGTTGGTGACTGTGACATCATCAGGATTGAGGTTATTAAAATTAGGATCGGTGCTCACAGCAACAGCCGTGACAATTTTGTAAGGTTGATCGCCATCAACTAGCAAATCGTCAACACCTGTCACCGTTACTTTTTGGGGTTCATTGTAGTTAGCGGGAGTGAAAGTTATGGTATTAGGAGAAACGGTTCCTTCGGCAACCTTGTCACTGCTCAAACCGATTGTAACATCAGCAGTTGGTTGAGCATCGAGTTTGACAGTAAAATCTGCCTGACCACCAACTTCACTTGTACTTAATGCTGTTGGGTTAATAGTAAAGCCAGCCGTATCATCATTACTGATAGTTGTGGTAGCAGTAGCAGTGGTAATTGTCGGTGTAGAATCTAATACCGAGGGATTGGACAGCGTAACCTCAAGGGTTTCATTGGCTTCGATCGCCGCATCGCCTAAAACATCCAGAGTAATGGTTTTCGATGTCTCGCCCGCTGCAAAATTAATCGTACCAGTCGCAGCAGTTGCACCGGATGTGCCACCGATGTTTTTGTAGTCGCTGGCGTTGCTTGCAGAACCGCCGATGGCATAATCTACTGTGCTCGGCAAGTCAGTGCAACCGCTGCGGGTAACAGTAAAAGTGGCAGCAGTTGTGCCGGAGTTGCCTTCTGTAACGGTTGCAACACCAGCAGTAACCGCGTAGTCGATCGGATTAAGCAGAATTGTCACCTTGCTAGCACCCGATCCGATGCGATCGCCTGGCCCTGAAATCACTCTGTTAAATCCGGCGTAAATCTCGGAATTGACTGGCCCGGTAGCATCAACTTGACCGTTGAGGGCGTAAAGATACGGCGAATTCAAGCTATTTTTTAGCCCATTTTTGTTATCCCACCCAAGTTGTTCGTTGCTGACTTCTAACTCGACACGGGAACCATTACTAACAAAGTTAGGCACATTTCCTGGGGTAAGTTCTCCGCCAGCAGGTGTATTGTAGTCATTCCCGAAAACGCTCATATTGCCGTTAACAATGTTCATCTCGGCATCACGGCTTTGAGTGCTTGCATCCCCTCCATAGCCATTGTTTGAGGCAGAGTCGCCGAGATTTACCGTCCATCCTGACGGGGCTTTGTCGTATTCAACGATAAATTTTGCTTTTTTGATTTTGCCGTCAAAATTGATTTTGGCTACGGCTTCTAACCAACTGTCTGCGTTGGAGTCGGTCGGGGTATTTACTAGAGAAATAAACTGGTTTGGTTGACCGGTAATTGCGCCTGTTTTGAGGTCTATTTGGTACGGACTCAGGCTTGATGTACCAACCGGTGGTGGCGGTGGTGGCGGTGGCGCTACATCGTTATCACTAATCGCCACTGTCACCCCTGGAACCGCAATCCCGTTATAATTCGTATCAGCGCTGCTCACATTGTGAGTAAGATTAGCGCTGTGCGCGCCTTCCACACTCGTATCGTTAACAGCTTTCACCGTAACGGTTTGAGGGTCATCCCAATTATCCGGAGTGAAAGTCAGGGGGGCGATCGCCTCAATCTGATCACCTGTAGTGAGAGTGATAGTTACAGAGTCGCTCGGCTGCGATTTGAGCACCACACTGTAGGTACCATTCGTACCGGCTTCTGTAGCAGTTGTTTCCGTAGGAGTAATAGAAACACCAGCCGTATCATCATTAGTAATAGTGGTGGTAGCAGTAGCAGTGGTAATTGTCGGTGTAGAATCTAATACCGAGGGATTGGACAGCGTAACCTCAAGGGTTTCATTGGCTTCGATCGCACTGTCGCCTAAAACATCCAGAGTAATAGTTTTCGATGTCTCGCCCGCTGCAAAATTAATCGTACCAGTCGCAGCAGTTGCACCGGATGTGCCGCCGATGTTTTTGTAGTCGCTGGCGTTTGTAGCAGTACCTGCGATCGCATAATCTACTGTGCTCGCCAAGTCAGTGCAACCGCTGCGGGTAACAGTAAAAGTGGCAGCGGTTGTGCCGGAGTTGCCTTCTGTAACGGTTGCAACACCAGCAGCAATCGCGTAGTCGATCGGATTGAGCAGAATTGTTACCTTGCTAGCACCCGATCCGATGCGATCGCCTGGCCCGGAAATCACTCTGTTAAATCCGGCATAAATCTCGGAATTGACTGGCCCGGTAGCATCAACTTGACCGTTGAGGGCGTAAAGATAGGGGGAATTCAAGCTATTTTTTAGCCCGCTTTTGTTATCCCACCCAAGTTGTTCGTTGCTGACTTCTAACTCGACACTCGAAGCGTTAGTCACAAAGTTAGGCACATTTCCTGGGGTAAGTTCTCCGCCAGCAGGTGTATTGTAGTCATTCCCGAAAACTGCCATACCCCCGTTAACAATCTGCATCTCGGCATCGCGGCTTTGAGTGCTTGCATCCCCTCCATAGCCGTCGTTTGAGGCAGAGTCGCCGAGATTTACCGTCCATCCTGACGGGGCTTTGTCGTATTCAACGATGAATTTCGCTTTTTTGATTTTGCCGTCAAAATTGATTTTGGCTACGGCTTCTAACCAACTGTCTGCGTTGGAGTCGGTCGGGGTATTTACTAGAGAAATAAACTGGTTTGGTTGACCGGTAATTGCGCCTGTTTTGAGGTCTATTTGGTACGGACTCAGGCTTGAAGGTTGATCGTTTGCTGCAATAGTTAGTGTGGTTTGTTTGGTTGTACCGGCAACGCCACCGGTGATTGCGCCAAAGTTGAGGATTGCGGTTTCGGCGTTTTCAGGGAGATTGTCAGGCTTGATAGTAACTGCAACATTCTGAGTGAGAGTAGTAGTGCCGGCGGGGAAAGTAACAGTAGTAGGCGAAAAGGTGTAGTCTGAATTTTCGGTGGCACTGCTGCTGGGGTCGATGACAATTGGCACTGTTACAGCAGCGTCAGGAGTGGCGCTGATAGTAACGGGAATATTGACTACTGTATCCGCAGTTCCTTCAGTGCCACTGTAAGTGGCCGCACCGAAATTTACCGCCGGGGATGTATGCAGCAGAATCGAGGTGTTTTGACCACCAAAGTTCGCCGTAGCTAAATCGGATAAGCCATCTTTGTTAAAATCGCCTACAACAATACCTTGGGGATTGGTTCCCACAATAAAATTAGTGGCAGTCCCAAAGCTGCCATTGCCACTTCCAAACAAGACGGAGACATCGCCCGAACCATTGTTGGCTGTGGCTAAATCGAGTTTTCCATCGGCATTGAAGTCGCCACTAGCAATAGCAAGGGGTTGTGTTCCAACGCTAAAGTTGGTAGCTGCACTAAAGCTTCCTGTGCCATTTCCTAACAGTATTGATACGTTGTTGGAGCCACCTTCATTGCTGGTTGCTAAGTCAGGATTATTGTCCCCGTTAAAGTCTCCTAAAGCAATGTAATTAGGGCTATTTCCAACGGTAAAGTTAGTGGCGGCGCCGAAAGTGCCATCAGCATTCTGCAACAGGATGGATACGTTGTTAGAACTAAAGTTCGCTGTCGCAAAGTCAGACTTGCCATCCTTGTTAAAGTCGCCGACAAGCACAAAATAAGGATTTGACCCCACGCTCAAATTAGTAGCTGCGCCAAAAGTACCATTACCATTTCCCGGCAAGATGGAGACGTTGTTAGAGCTTTGATTGGCTGTAGCTAAGTCAGAATTGCCGTCCCCGTTGAAGTCTCCCACAGCGACGGTATACGGACTTGACCCCACCCCAAAGTAGGTGGCAGTACCAAAAGTGCCATCGCCATTTCCTAACAGGAGAGAAACGTTGTTAGTCAAATTATTGGCCGTAACCAAGTCAGAATTGCCGTCTTTGTTAAAGTCGGCTACAGCGACAGACCAGGTATAGAGATCGCTTGGCGGGCTGGTGTTAAGATTAGTGGCAGCGCCAAATTTGCCAGTGCCATCTCCCAATGCGATCGAGACGTTGCGATTAGGTCCAGTGGTGGCAAAGGCTAGGTCAAGATTCCCATCTTTGTTAAAGTCCCCAGTCGCAACTTTACGGAGGCTGTAGGTTATGGGAAAATTAGTGGCAGGATCAAAAGTAGACAGAACGTACTCGTAACCCGCTAACACTTCGGCTTCAAATACCAGCGGCGTTTCTATTGAACCGATTGTGACTTCCAGTTCCCAATCGCCACCTTTTGCTACACTTCCGGTGAGGTTTTCCGAAGCCGCAACGCTAGCCCCGGTTAATTCACTCAAGCGTTTAACAAATGCTTTACCGGTCTGGCCTGCTGCTACGGAACACCCGTACAAGAGGATATTAGGTTGATTTTTGCTCCTTGAGTCGGCTTGTGGCGAAAACCATTGCTGTAGATCATCTCGATCGCACTCTATATCATCTAAACTCAAGCTACCATCGCCGAGTTGCAAGCTGCCGGGAGCACCGTGAGAAATGATGTGAATGCTGTCAATATTGCTGCGAAGAGCTAAAATTTCTGTAATTTGGTCGATCGCATCCCGGTTGGCATCCAAAACGACTACTTCCGTACCCGCTTTTACCCCAGCCACTAAACTTTGATAATTTTCTACTTGACGATCGATAAAGGCGATCGACCTTCCTGAACCTTGATTATTTAAATTTGGCATACTGCACCTACTAATAGCTAAAAAAAGACAATGATTCCCCTGTTTCGCGACTTGCATCGGAAACACTTTCTGAAGGTTGTAGTAACAATAACTGTTTTTTTAGAAAATCTCTATAAATTTTTCTTTATAAACCACTATTTAATTAAAGTTTTGATAAAGTTGGGGAATTTTATTAAGTAATATTGCGGATGAGCCAGCGCGAGATGGAGTAAATAACACAAAAAACGTTCAATAGCAAGTGTGATTAGACTGAAATATTAACAGCAGGATTTTTGATACATATGTGCGATCCGGTTCCGTCATTCGTTTCAACCCCTAGCGGATTTTCGGGCAAGGGTGGGGGCGGGTTTACGAGATAATTGGTTTTAGGCAATTATTTTTCGTAAAACCCGCCCCTAAAACTTATTCGTTACCATCTTGAGGGGCGATTCCCTACGGGATAGCTTCGCTTCACGTAGTTACTTCAAACTCCGATAGAATAAGTGCTTGAACCCACATCTTTCTTAAATCAATCCGAAATTAACGGCACTGATACTGCTAGCAGAAACACCACTGAGAGAAGCTAAAATTTCCCCTGTTTGGGCAAACCGGATTAAAGTTGAACCGCTATCTTCGGCAATTGCCAATTGCGAGAAACTCAACCCATTACCCAACACTAACAAGTCTTTACCAACTTCAAAATCATCAATTGTATCAATACCGGAATTGGTAGAGAGTAAGAACTTATCATTGCCTACATCCCCTACTAAGGTATCATCGCCCCAATCGCCACTGAGGAAATCGTTACCCTGACCTCCTAGCAGAATATCATTGCCTTGACCGCCGTAGAGGGTATCGTCGTCCTTTTCACCAATTACGATGTCTTCACCTCGATTACCAGAAAGGAAGTCACTGCTGGCACCACCAGTCAAAGTATCAAAACCCTTTCCGCCGTAAAGCGTATCGTCCCCAATTCCACCATCTGTTAAGTCGTTCCCCTGGTTGCCATTCATCCAATCATTGCCATCAAGGCTAAACAGCAAGTCATTTCCTTTTTTACCGCGCAATATATCATCGCTAGCGCTGCCCATAAGGGTATCGTCGCCATCTGTACTTTCGGTGGTATTTGTCCCATCTTTGACGAATTCAATACCGCTTTCTGGGAATGGTTCTTCGGGTGTAGATGGTGTATTGGAGTCATCAGTATCTAAGGTATTGCGGACTGTTGGGTTGTTAGCTGTCGCCGCCTGAATTTTGGTATTTAGAGATGCACCAGTATTTTCGGAAATCGCCGACTGAATCGTTTTATTTCCGGCTGCGACTTGCAGTAAATCTTGGGCTACTTCTCCTTGTGCAACTTTTTGTATGCGGGCGATTTCTGTCGCGGCATCTGAGGGCGAGGAATTGCTGGAGGCGAGATCCTTTATTCGCTGATTTCCTTCGGCAATAATTTGGGCAGCCTCCGAGGCAATACTAGATAGTTGCGGTACTTGCACTTGACTCGTCGCCGACTCAATAATCGCCTGCACTTGTGTGGAATTGCTTAAGTCGAGAGTACCAGATTTAATTTGATTGGCAACGACGGAAATTACGCTCTTGGCAATCTCATTTTTAGCAGTATTTGAAGCACCGCTAATTAAATCTGTGACTAAAAAAATGGTATTTTGCAAGCTCGCGTGTGCTGCATAAACCGCCAAACCGTTCGGGTCGTTTTGAGTAATTGCCTGTAGCGGATCGTAGCTAGTCAAGTCAATTCCCGACGGCAATCCCAGGGCAGATTTCACCTGAATTTGCGCCTGATTGGAGTCAGTACCTTGCTCTATCAACTCGGTCAATAGGGTAGTTAACGGAGTGACGACAATAGCATCAGGTGTGGCAAATAGGGGCGTTTGCTGCGGCAAATAAGTAGAAGTATCGATGCCATCGGTAAGGACAATTTTGCCTTCATTTGGTTCGATATCGCCGCTGTTATTTTTGTCGAAATCGTCAAGAGAGACATCTAAATCAAAACTGCCATCGGCGTTAGTAATGGTGAAGGGTTCGTTATCATCTCGGATACCGTTAAAGTTGCCATCAAAGAAAACAGTAGCCCCGGCCATGTAACCGTCAATTGCTCTGCCCCTAGTGCTAGAACTCGGCCCCAAACTAAAGCTAGCTAACTCAAATGTGGCAAAGTTATTATCGTAGACTGTTTTGTAATCAAATCCGCAAGGATAAGGTATGGTGAAGCGCTTCCGAAATATTTTGAAAGTTTTCTCACAGATTTTGACTGAAATTGTCTTAACTTGAGCGCCCAAGAAAGCATTAACTTGTCCTGTTACATCAAACAGTTCCGATGGTTTGCTGATACGGGAAGTAATTTCCGATGTTCGGATTTTTCCGTCGCCCCCTTGTTTGGGCTGGAACTCTCCGATATCTATCAAATCAATGCCTACCTTTCCTTGAATTCCACCTTTGACATAACCCTCGGCAATCCCAACATCCAACCCTGCACCGACTGCAATGCTAGCGTCAAGTGTGAGTTCGTCAACATCTAACCCAGTGCCATCAGCATTTTCGCTATCGCTCACATAAAATCCATCCAAAACTTTGCCAGCAGAGTCAGCAGCAAAATTCGAGTTTTTCCACTGGTTTAATCCGTAGGTATCGTACCCAAATCCTAGATGAGCTGAAGCACTAAACTTGCCTTCCAGTAAACCCTTGAGCGGCCCAAATATCGGAAAACTTTGCTCAACATTAAAGTCAAATCCCAGTTTGGGCATCTGATAGGTGAATAGCGAAACATCGGGTTTACCTATCAGCAATTGAATCGCGGTTTCCGGTTTGGTCAAGAGTGGCAAGTCAAAGCCATCAATATCTTGTAAGGCATTTAAGAACTCCTTGACCTTGCCACTTGTTTTGGAGTTGATTTGTTGGTTAGCGGTTTGCTGTACAGCAGTTTTGGCAACCGGGGAAGCATTCTGAAGATTAGCATTTGGCTCGGCAACATCTATATTCCCCAGAGTGTAGGAACCAAAATCGATTTTATCCGGAGAGTTTGCTATTTGGTTTGCCAAGTCAACAACTTTATCAACCTTGGCAACCGCCTCTAAAAAGCGAGTATCGATATCGCGACCAGATATTTTTGCTGCCAGCTCTAGTACACTGACTATGCCATCCCCATTTTTATCAAATGCCCCCGCTAGACCGAGTTTAGACAGTAACTTGGTGTCGGCATTGAGGAAGTTGATAACTGGTCGAAATGGTTTAATGACATCGGAAATTTTACCGATACTTGGTTTGGCAAAATTATTGACAAATGTTCCCAAATCTAGTTGCATATTGTTAAATGCAACTGCGGGCTTTTGCGGCCCGGTTAATTGACCGTTAGCGTAATTTAGGATGGGCCAATCCACTGCTAAGTCGAAGTTATACGAGGGGAATGCAGCATTGCCGTTGATGCTGGTTTTTGCTGTGAGACCGAGATTAGCATTGCTCGTTAAGTTGGCATTGAATAAGTCTTTCAACTGATAGTTGCCTTGCAGTTCTGGCAAGGTGAGGCGAGAGCCATCATTGGGGCTGCCGAGATTGTCTAAGTCATTGAGCTTGACTTCGAGGTTGGCATCGACTTTAGTAGGGTTGTTGGTATCGTTTGCCAGGTCTACTTGGAAAAAACCTAAGTTGCCTTTAGCCTTGAATTGGTCATCTAGGTTCAAGTCAATGTTGGCGGTTAACTGGGTTTTGTCAGTATCTATGTAGCAGCCAAACTCTTTACTGACACCAACTCCTAGAGACAAGTTGTAGTTGTATTTTGATTTGGCTTTTCCATCTACATCTAAGCTTAAGGCTGGTACTCCTAAATTTTGCGAGAGATTGATATCGGGAAACTGATATTGCTTGCTAAGAGTAATTAGCAAGGTACTCTCATCAGCACTAGAATTCTCGGTTAGAGCAACATTGAAGTCAGATCCCAGTGCAGTGCGGAGGCTACTTTCTAACTGGCTCAGAGTTTGATTTCCCGGATTTTTAATGGTATCGACTAGCTTAGTCTTGAAGTTCCCAATAAAATCTGGCGAAATGTCCTTGAGGGGGCCGACAATGGGTAGGTTAACTGCCTGTAATTGGTCGTCAAGAATTTTCTCAAGTTTATCCAATCCAGCTTCTACGCCACACCAATTCTTCTGTGTGTCGATGGTATCAACAGGTATCGGTGGCGTCGGTGTCGGCACTGGTGGCGTCGGTGTCGGCACTGGTGGCGTCGGTGTCGGCGGCTCGACTATTACTGGGGGTGTAGGCGGTGTCGGCGGTGTCGGCGGCTCGACTATTACTGGCGGTGTCGGCGGTGTCGGCGGTGTCGGGGGCTCGACTATTACTGGCGGTGTCGGCGGTGTCGGGGGCTCGACTATTACTGGCGGTGTCGGCGGTGTCGGCGGTGTTGGCGGTATTGGTGCAGTGTCGTTATCAGCGATCGCCACCGTCACCCCTGGAACCACAACCACATTATACTTAGCATCAGTGCTACTCACACTGTGAGTGATATTAGCGCTGTGCGCCCCTTCCACAACCGTATCATCAACAGCTTTCACCGTAACGGTTTGAGCTAGATTCCAATTATCTGCTGTGAAAGTCACAGGCGCGATCGCCTGAATCTGCTCACCTGTTGTGAGGGTTATAGTTACAGGGGCGATCGGCTGGGACATTAATTCGATATCATAACTGCCATTCGCACCGCCTTCTGTAGCAGTTGTTTGCGTGGGAGTAACAGAAATACCAGCCGTATCATTGTCCTTATTGGTAATGGTAACATCCGCTAGATCTCGGTTGTTATAATTCACATCTGTACTAACAGCAGCCGCCGTGACTATTTTGTAGTCAATATCGCCGTCAGCACTGCTATCCTCAACCCCTGTTACTGTCACCGGCTGCGGTACACTCCAGTTAGCCGGAGTGAATGTTAAACTATTTGTCGAAACAGTTCCCTCGGCAACATTATCCGTGTTCAAACCGATAGTCACATCAGCAGTCGGTTGAGTATTTAGAACCACAGAAAAGTTAGCCTTGGTGCCCTCTTCCCCAGTAATTAATCCCGCCGTCGGATTAATTGTAATTCCCGGAGTGTCATCGTCACTGTTGGTGACGGTGACATCATCAGGATCGAGGTTATTGTAATTAGGATCGGTGCTGACAGCAGCAGCGGTGACTATTTTGTAAGGTTGAGGGCCATCAGTTACTAAATCGTCAACACCACTTATCGTTATTGTTTGCGGTTCATTGTAGTTAGCGGGAGTGAAAGTTAAGCTATCAGTCAAAACAGTTCCTTCGGCAACATTGTCACTCCTCAAACCGATGGTAACGTTAGCAGTTGGTTGAGAATCGAGTTTGACTGTGAAATCTGCCTTGCCGCCAGCTTCTGTTGTTGATATTGCTTTTGGACTGACAGTGAAGCCAGCAGCATCATCATTAGTAATAGTTGTGGTGGCAGTAGCAGTGGTAATTGTCGGTGTAGAATCTAATTTCGAGGGATTTGACAGCGTAACCTCAAGGGTTTCATTGGCTTCGATCGCCGCATCGCCTAAAACATCAAGAGTAATGGTTTTCGATGTCTCGCCCGCTGCAAAATTAATCGTACCAGTCGCAGCAGTTGCACCGGATGTGCCACCGATGTTGTTGTAGTCGCTGGCGTTTGTAGCAGTACCTGCGATCGCATAATCTACTGTACTCGCCAACTCAGTGCAACCGCTGCGGGTAACAGTAAAAGTGGCCGCAGTTTTGCCTTCATTGCCTTCAGTAACGGTTGCAACACCAGCAGTAATCGCGTAGTCGATCGGACTAAGCAGAATTGTCACCTTGCTAGCACCCGATCCGATGCGATCGCTATATGCGGAAATCACCCTGTTAAATCCAGCGTAAATCTCGGAATTGACTGGCCCGCCATCATCAGCTTGACCGTTGAGGGCGTAAAGATACGGCGAAGTCAAGCTATTTTTTAGTCCGCTTTTGTTATCCCACGCAAGTTGTTCGTTGCTGACTTCTAACTCCACACTTGAAGCGTTAGTCACAAAGTTAGGCACATTTCCTGCGGTAAGTTCTCCGCTAGGAGGTGTATTGTAGTCATTGCCGAAAACGCTCATACTCCCGTTAACAATGTTCATCTCGGCATCGCGGCTTTGAGTGCTGCCATCCCCTCCATAGCCGTCGTTTGACGCAGAGTCACCCAGATTTACCGTCCATCCTGACGGGGCTTTGTCGTATTCAACGATAAATTTCGCTTTCTTGATGTTGCCGTCAAAATTGATTTTAGCTACGGCTTCTAACCAACTGTCGCTGTCTGAGTCTTCCGGGGTATTTACTAGAGAAATAAACTGGTTTGGCCCACCAGTAATTGTGCCTGTTTTGAGGTCTATTTGATACGGAGTCAGGCTTGAAATAGTACCGTTGGCTGGAATAGTTAATGTGGTTTGAGCCGTTGTATCGGCTATACCACCTGTAATTGTGCCAAAGTTGAGGATTGCGGTTTCGGCGTTTTCAGGGAGATTGTCGGGTTTGATAGTAACTGCAACATTCTGGGTGAGAGTAGTAGTGCCGGCGGGGAATGTAACCGATGTAGGGGAAATGGTGTAGTCTGAATTTTGGGTGGCTGTGCTGCTGGGGTCGATCGCAATTGGTACTCTTACATCAGCAAAAGGAGTGCCGCCGCTGAGAGTAACGGGAATATTAACTACTGTATCTGTTGTTCCTTCTGTACCGCTGTAAGTAGCCGCACCGAAATTAACTGTATTGGGTGTATTCAGCAGAATTGAAACATCTTTAGACGTAAAGTTTGGCGTCGCTAAATCCAACTTGCCGTCAGCATTAAAATCTCCCGCCGCGATCGAACGGGGAAGAGTTCCTACACTAAAATTGACTGCCGTACTAAAACTGCCAGTACCACCCCCCAACAAGACTGAGACATTGTTATCTCCGCCGTTAGACGCGGCTAAATCGGTTTGGCCGTCGCCATTAAAGTCACCCGTAATTACAGATTCGGGAGATGAGCCGACACTAAAGTTGGTAGCAGTACCAAAATTACCAGTACCATCCCCCAACAAAACTGAAACGTTGTTAGAACCGCTATTCGATGCAGCGAGATCCAGTTTGCTGTCGCCATTAAAGTCGCCTGTAACGACAAAGTGATTCCCCGTCCCCGCACTAAAGTTAACGGGGGCGCTAAAGTTCCCCGTACCATCTCCTAACAAAACTGAGATATTGTTAGTGGCGCTATTGTTCGATGTGACTAAATCGACTTTGCCATCGCTGTTAAAGTCGGCTGTGGCAATAGTAAGAGATGCTCCTGTATTAATGCTAACGGGAGTGCTAAAGCTACCAGTACCGTCTCCCAAAAGAATTGAAAGGTTGTTGCCACTCAAAGGGGCTGTGACTAAATCTAACTTGCTATCTCCATTAAAGTCGCCTGCAGCGATCGATCGAGGATTTATCCCTTGACCGAAATTGGTAGGATTACCAAAAGTGCCAGTACCTGTCCCCAGCCGGATCGAAACGAAATTGCCGTTAGCGCCACTGATAGGATTGGCTACAGCTAAATCGAGTTTGCTGTCTCCATTAAAGTCGCGCACTGCAATGGAATTAGGAACCTCGTTGCCGGGGTTAAATAAGTTAGTAGGAGTACCAAAGCTGCCCGTACCCGTCCCCAACAATATGGAAATATCTCTGGAGTTGAGGTTGATCACGGCTAAGTCGGGGAAACCGTCGCCGTTAAAGTCGCCCGTACCAATTGAAAGAGGAGTTGCCGTCGGCGAAAAGCCCGCACTAAAGTTAGTAGCCTTACTGAAGCTGGAGAGAATGTGGTTGTAAGCCGCTAACACTTCTGACCGAAATGCTAAAGGTGTTGCTATTTTCTCTGATGTTACTTCTAGGAACCAGTCGCCGCCTTTTGCTGCACTTCCGGTGAGGTTTTGCGAAGCAGCAACCGACGCGCCGGTTAACTCACTCAGGCGTTTTATAAATGCTTTACCTGTCTCGCCTGCTGCTACGTTGCACCCATACAAAAGAATGTGAGGTTGATTGTTGGGGATTGAGTAGGTTCGTGGCGAAAACCACTGCTGTAGCTCCTGCCGATCGTACTCTATATCATCTAAACTAAAGCGAACGTCGCCGAGTTGCAAGCTGCCCGGAGCACCGTGAGAAATGATGTGAATGCTGTCAATATTGGTACGATGGCCTAAAATTTCAGTAATTTGGTCGATCGCATCCCGGTTCCCATCCAAAACGACTACTTCCGTACCCGGTGTTACTCCGGCAATCAAACTTTGATAATCTTCAACTTGAGTGTCGATAAAGGCGATCGACCTTACTGAAACTGGAATATTTAAATTTGGCATAATCCACCTGACTGCGGTTTCAAAAAAATACAAAAATTCCGGTATTTCGTGACTGGCGTCCGAAACCATCTATCAATTTTTATGTATACAGACACACCCTTTATCCGTAAAAACCCGGCGAGTCCTCATCTTTTGTCCTAAAAATAACAGTTTTTTTACAGAAAGTATGTAAATTTTTCTTAAAAAATACCCGATCAATTAAAATTTTGATAAAGATGTGAAAAATACTTAAGTATTATTACTGTAAAAAACGTGAGATTGATTTACCACAAATATTTATGAAACGTAAGTGCAAGTGTACAGAAATTTCAAACTCAGCAATTTTGATACATACTTTAGGGTGCGTAAGCAATTAGTCGTGCAGAAAATACGGTCTTCTAACGCACCCTACTAAACTTTTGATTACTTCAAACCCCCATCTATCCCCGCTAAAATCTTCTCAGCTTGCCCGCACAAAGCAGCGTGACAGCAACCGTTACTCGCCAACAATCCCCCCCACTGACTCACATCTCCCCGGTTATATTGCAAAGTAGAACCGTCAAAACGAGTAAATTGACCGCCTGCTTCAATCAAAATTAATTCCGGTGCCGCTAAATCCCAATCTTTCGGTGCAGACTTTCCCGAAAGCGCAATATAAACATCAGCCTTTTGTTCGACAATTGTCGCAATTTTACAGCCGATACTGCCGACAGCTATTTGATTTTGACAAGGTAGTTTTTGTAACAATTGATTAAAGCGATCGCCCCGGTGACTGCGACTGGTTACTATAGGTAAATCTGCCACGATATTTCGCGCCGAAACCTGCAATTTGACCGCAGAACCCTCGCGACTTTCCATAAAAGCGCCAGCATCGCGGATTGCGTAATAAATCTTTTGCTGTTGGGGCCAAGCCACAACTGCCAATACCGGTCTTCCCTCGAAAGCTAAAGCAATGTGAACTGCAAATTCACCTGTCCTGTCAATAAAATCTCGCGTTCCATCCAAAGGGTCAATAATCCAAACCCAACTTTGAGGTAAGGGAACTTGACCGTTGGTTTTCAAATAAGATTTGTAAGTTTCTTCGCTGAGATAGCCAAATTCTGCATTCCCTAAAGCCGACTGCAATTCGTCAAGAATGTAAGAATTGACAGCGATATCGGCGGCGGTGACGGGGCCATCTTTTTTTTCTTGGATGTCGAGGTTAGGAGTGTTGGAATCCTGCCGATAATAGGATTGTAGGATATCTGATGCACTCCAGGCGATCGATCGGGCAATTTCGCTGATTTCTTCGAGAGTTTTCATGAATTTCTTTTTTTTGAACCGCAGATAAACGCCGATTAACGCAGATTTCTGTAGGGGCGGTGCCCCCGTGCCCGCCCCTGGGAACCATACATTAGCAATTACCAATTAATATGAGGATATTTCCATTCATAATAATTAGGAAATACAAAATTAGTAAACGAAACCGAAATACTAACCTCCAATGATTTTACATGGTGCCACCAACCTACAGGAATAAAGATAGCTTCTCCCGGTTCCAAAATCACTTCAATAATTTTTGCATCTCTGTAAAGCGGGTATTTGTCATAATCGGGATTTTCGCCGTCCACCTTGCTGAAAACTCCGACGTGATTATAAAGCAGAGGTGTTTGTTGCGGAGAAATCAATTTAATTAGTTTGCGACCCGACACTTGAGCTAAAATTAAATTAACTGGGTCATGGTGCAGCGGTGTAATCGTGCCTTTCGGACCGAACCAAAAGAAAACTCTGCCTTTTGTATCCGTTGGATTGAGGTATTCGGGGAAAATTTCAATGTCGTTGAATAGGGGTTTAAATTCCTCTCTTTCCAGAGTTTTGTTGTTAGCAACCATGTAGTAGTCGTTGCTAGGCCCGCCCTTGACGACCATCTCTACATATTTGCGGAACAAAACAATTTTTTTGTGATTTTCTATTTTGATTTCGTAATTCGGGTCTGAGTTGCGGTTGGCTTGAATTTGTACCTCTGCATCGCCATATTTTTGCTGCAAATACTCCGGCGTCCACAACTGCAAGGCTTTCCAGTTGTGCATAATATTGGTAATAATTACTGGAGTATTTTTTGCGTAGTAATTTTCGAGAAAATACTCTCTAGACAGGCTGCTTTTGCGTTCGATTGTACCAAACTTGGAAGACAATGCAGCTAATTGATTGCTAATCCTGAGATGCGATTCTAATTTCTGCAATAACTGCACGTACTGACTACCTGCTTGAAAGTAGGGATGAGATGATATTTCCCTAACTTCAGCGGTGGCTGTTTCCGCATCTATGCCGGTATTTATTAAGGCTTGAATTATTTCGGCGTCGGGTTGATTTAATAATTTGTTGGCCGCCACCCACTGTTTCATATTGTCGGGGACTTCTGGTTTGCTTGGCGCTGCGAGTAGATTAGGCAAGTTTTGCGTCAGCCATTCTAGATTAACCTGTTGTTGCTCGCTTAGGGTAATCCGCAAAGGGGGAAGGGTGATACTTAGAGGTTGGGTGTCAGGCATGATTAGGGTATGTTGTTTTGGAAATGTTTTGTGTGACTTTCACTTGTCTTACTAATATAGCAATTTTGCTAACGAACCGCGAAGGCGCTAAGGGCGCTAAGGAAAATAAGAGGGAAGTTCACAAATTTTGTCGAGGTTGCTGTCAAGATTTTAACTTAACAAGTGTTGCCAGTTCAAGTTTTCTAGCTTTTAGCGGTTTTAACCGGATAGTTTGGTTAATTTTAATTTAAAGTTAACTCTTATTCATCCAGGCGCGGGTTCCGAAGCTTTGGCAGGAATGGGAAGCGATTTTAGCCGCTGCGGTGAGAGTATCGGTAAAGTTATTTTGTAATATGTAGTGGCAGAAAGCCCCGTGAAAAATATCGCCAGCGCCTAAAGTATCTGTGGCTTGAATTTGAGGTATTTCTATACTGCCGTAACTGCCATTGCTGAGGTATAAAATGGATTTTTCACCGCGAGTGATGGCAATATTGGAAATGCCGGCTGCTGAGAGATAAGCAAAGACTTGTTCTGAATTGTCGCAGTCGGGCGGATAAAAATTATCGGAACATACCGCCCATTCAACAAAAGGCAATATTTCCTCTAATCCGGGTTTCCAACTGCCTCCGTCTAGGACAATTGGAATGTTTTTTGAGTTGGCAAGTTGAGCAATTTCTTTGCTGGCTGCGATTTGATGTCCGTCAACCAGTACAATACTAACTGATGTTAAAATATCCGGGTTAATCGCTTGACGGTCAACCTGAGATTTAGTAGCATTAATCGAGACTAGCGATCGATCGCCCGTTGCTTCAGTTACAATAATCGAGGAAACTGGCGGCGAGTGCGATCGCCCGGGTTGCAAATCAATTATCCTGACATTATACTCCGCTAAGTCTGCACGAATTAATTGGGCGATCGCGTGAGTGCCCAAAACACCAGCCCATACCGCCGCATTCCCCAAATAGCTAAAAGTGACCGCAGCATTGACCGCCGGCCCGCCCGCAGCAATGGTACAATCCGAAGCAACAACTTTCTGATTTTCACCCGGAGGCCCAACAGCCAAATAAACTAAATCTAAAGTCGCCAATCCCAAAAACAATCCGGTTTTCATATCTGCGTTAATCCGCGTTCATCTGCGGTTAAAAAATCCCAATCTTAAAATGCAAGCAAATCCCACCACAGGAACACTTTACATCGTAGGAACCCCGATCGGCAACCTGGAAGACATGACATTTCGCGCCATCCGAATCTTGCAAACAGCAGACTTCATCGCCGCCGAAGATACCCGCCATACCGGCAAACTTTTGCAACATTTCCAAATCAAAACGCCCCAAATCAGCTATCACGAACACAACCAACACCAGCGACTTCCCGAACTCATCGACAAACTGATTTTAGGCAAAGATATCGCCCTCGTCACCGATGCCGGAATGCCGGGAATTTCTGACCCCGGATACGAGTTAGTCAAAGCTTGCGCCGATGCTAATATTAACATTATTCCGATTCCCGGCCCGACTGCCTGCATAGTTGGCATAACTGCATCAGGATTACCCACAGAAAGATTTGTATTTGAAGGTTTCTTACCCGTGAAAGGTCAAGAACGACAACAAATTTTAGAAGCTTTGCAAATAGAATCCCGCACTATAATATTATACGAATCTCCCCACCGATTGCGGCAAACTTTACAAGATTTAGCAAATACTTTGGGAAGCGACAGACAGATTGTGCTGGCGAGAGAGTTAACTAAAATGCACGAAGAGTTTTGGCGTGGTAGTATAGAAAGTGCGATCGCACTTTACACCAATCGCGAACCCCAGGGAGAATTTACCCTCGTAATTGCCGGCATCCAAACAGCAGCCCCAATATTTTCCGAAGACGCCATCAAAGCAGAATTGCAAACATTAATTTCCGAAGGCATAAGTCGTTCCCAAGCCAGCCGCCAGCTAGCGCAACAAACATCCCTTCCCCGCCGCCAAATCTACCAACTCGCCCTCACAATTGGCGACAATGAATCAGTAGAAGAACCCTTAGATGAATTGTGAATAACTCTCTTCTCTTCTCCTCTGCGCCCTCTGTTCCCTCTGCGGTTAAATAAAAAAAGCTAGATACTCACACTCAGGATTATATGGTACGCGGAAACTACGATCGACAAAAACCATATTTACGGAACCCCCACATCAACAAATCAATCGCCGAAATTTATGCAGACTTAGACGCCTTTACCTGGGAGATATTTGAAGACCAACCCCACCGCTTCGATACCGTCAGTTTCTACGTCTTGCTTCCCCCACTGTTTTACGAAGGGCGTTTCATTAAAGGAATTTATTTCAGCGAAGCAGTCGAACTCATCAACAAACTATTTCCCCAACTTTCCTCAGTATTTTTATCCTTCGCCTATTCGCCTGGAATCTCCTACTCCTGGGCCCCCATAGCTGATGCCTACTCTAGTTTATACAAAAACCCGCAGCGAGATAAATGGTTTCGCGAAACTTATCCCGATCGCGCTCACAAACCAATCATACCACTGCAAGACACCGACTTCATCAACGAATACTTAATTTCCCCTCGCAACGTCCCCGCCAAAGACATAGACTTGCTAGCCGTCGCCCGAATTTCCGAAGAAAAAAATTTGCCAATCATAGCCAAAGCCTTAAAAGTTTACCGCCAAAAATATCCGCAAAAACCGATAAAATTAACAGTAGTAACAGGCCACGAATTTGATGCTAGCAACCTGAAAACTCTCGACCAGTACGCCTTACAAGAATGGCAACAAGTGGAAGAAATTTTAACCAATACCCCCGACTACATTAACTTAGTGCCGAGAGTAGACTACTACAGCGAAATCCCCACATATTATTCGCGAGCCCAAGCATTCGTCCTCGGTTCCCTCCTCGAAGGAAAAAACCGGGGAATTACCGAAGCCATGAGTTGCAACGTACCAGTAATTTGTTTTGAAGAATTCAATCAATACGCCAGAGGCAACTCGCCTGTTTTCCCCGAAGGTGCGGGTCTTTACGCCAAATTCGATCCAGAATCTCTCGCAGATACTATATATACAGTATTGGAAAATCAAACAGAATTCAAACCGCGATATCAGTATTTAAAGCATTGCGGTCGCAAGAACTTTTTCAATAATTGTATAGACAGTTTTCCTTACTATCAGCACAACATTCCCGACTACAAACCGGGAGATGCGATTAACAATTTGTGGCTAGATTTAGCCGTTCAACAAAATTATCAAGTTAGTTTGAATAGCTTTTTGTACGGAGGTTCTCCGTTGTCTCATATTCGCGGGATAAATGCGATTCAGCACAATCTCGGTCAGTTAACAAAATTCAAATGACAGATAATTCGGAATGATGAAACCACAGAGGACACAGAGGAAGAGAAGAGAGAGATGAATAATTCTGATGATGTCAACGGATTTGAGATTAGTCTTCATAGCGAAGAATTTCGCTAAAAGCCCCGTGGAATTGATTCCCTACCGACTGGTAGATGGTCGGTTTCAGTTGACACCTATGCCCTATTCCCTATGCTTTATGACAATATCCTCAAAAATCTTACTTGCCAAAACTCTTGCTAAATTCACAGGAACAGCATTGCCGGTCATTTTGTATCCATCCGCAATATACTTGTACTTGAAAATAAACTCATCCGGGAAAGTCTGAACTCTCGCACACTCTCGCACAGAAAGCCGACGGTAAGGCTGAGGCGAATTGGGGTCAAAAATGCGTTTGTCTTTGCCAACCAAAATCATTTTACTAGCTTGAGGATGGAGAGGTGCGTGTCTGCCGCTTGCCTGAATTGTAAAAGAAGGTTCTGACCAACTTCGCACTCGATTGCGCGACATATAAATGCTGGAAAACCCCAAATCGGCACATTCGTGATTTGGGACATAATCGTGATAATTATCTAATTTACCCTTAACTGACATAGGAGCGATCGCCTGCAAATCAAAAATCGCATCTTTCAGCGTCAAAACATCGGTTCCAGGTTCGGGAAACTCAAAACCAAAACCCAGAGTTTCCCGATAGCCAACAACAATCACCCTTTGCCTATCTTGCGGAACCCCAAAATTTCTAGCATTCAACAACTTGTACGAAACCCGATATCCGATGTCCTCAAACTGCGATAATATATAGGTAAAAGCATCCTTATTTCTGGGGGCCAAGATACCGCTAACATTCTCAGCTAAAAAAAACAAAGGCTGCTTGTCCCGCACAATTCTGATATACTCCCAGAAAAGTTGACCCCGACAGTCATCAATCCCCCGTTTCGCCCCGGCTTCACTCCAACTTTGACAAGGAGGCCCGCCGATAATCCCAATACAGTTGGGAATCTCATCAGATTTGATTTTTCTGATATCTCTGCGATCTAAAATAGTTTCAGGATGATTGAAATTATACGTATCCCAAATAGACTTATCATATTCATTCGCCCAAACCGCATTAAAGCCAGCCAAGCGAAAACCCAAATCTAACCCCCCACAACCAGAAAACAGAGAAATAATATCCAAAGCCACCTTTTTTCACCAGCAATAAATACAATAACTCAATTATAAACCTCTCTTTTCTTAGATATCTCTCTCTTTCTTCTCTCACTCTGCGCCCTCTGCGGTTAATAAAAAAAAAATTACACACACAAACAGAATTTATCATCCTCAATGAATGCAGAATCCATCCTCCAATCCTACCAACATTTCGGCGTCCACCTCGGCCTAGAAAGAACTCACCAACTTCTCCAAAAACTAGACAACCCCCACCAACAAATACCCATTATCCACGTTGCCGGCACAAACGGTAAAGGTTCCGTTTGCGCTTATCTCTCTTCCGTACTAACAGAAGCAGGCTATCGAGTCGGACGCTACACATCCCCGCACTTAATCGATTGGACAGAAAGAATTTGTATCAACCAAAAACCGATTTCCTCAACACAATTGCAGCAATGTCTCGAACGAGTTGTCGCCGCTACCGAAAACAACACTGAAACTCCCACTCAATTTGAAATAATCACCGCAGCAGCTTGGCTGTATTTCGCCGAACAAAAAGCAGATATTGCAGTTATAGAAACTGGATTAGGAGGAAGATTAGACGCGACTAACGTTTGCGAAACACCTCTCGCTAGCGTCATTACTTCTATCAGTCTTGAACACTGGCAAATACTCGGCCCCACCGTCGCCGATATTGCTGGGGAAAAAGCGGGAATTCTCAAATCAAAGTGTCCGGCAGTTATCGGAGAATTGCCAGAATCCGCTAGAATAGTAATAGAAAAACGCATTCAAGAATTAGACTGTCCGGCAACTTGGGTAAAACCAGCAGTAGATTTAGGACAAGGATTTGCAGAATATCAGTTTAATCAAAATGCGGATAAAATAAAATATCAATTGCCGCTGCTGGGAAAAATTCAATTAATGAATTCAGCAATTGCGATCGCAACTTTGCAACTTCTCCAAAACCAAGGATGGCAAATTTCCCCAACCGCCATCGAAAACGGTATCGCCAAAACCCAATGGCCCGGAAGACTCCAGCAGACAACTTGGAAAAACCGCAAAATATTAATTGACGGCGCGCACAACCCCGCCGCAGCTATCGCCCTGCGTGAATATGCCGATCGCCTGAACCATCACCCGTCACCGATGAACTGGGTAATCGGCATTCTTGCGACTAAAGACTGCGACGATATTTTGAAAGCATTACTCAAAAAGGGCGATCGACTTTACCTAGTTCCCGTACCCGATCACAACTCATCATCCCCTGCAGAATTAGCCGCCATCGCTCAAATTATCTGCCCCGAATTAACTCTCTGTCAAGCCTTCCCCGACTTAACCACAGCCTTAGATGCTGCTGTTACAGGCGACAACCTAACAATCCTTTGCGGTTCCCTTTATCTCGTCGGCTATTTTCTGCAACAACAACAATCCCAAGCTTAAACGCATCAGAATTGTGTTTCTTCCTCAGTAAAGATAGGAGGCCACAATTCCGAAACAGGCAATTCCCAACCCGGAAAAAGTTCTGCTACTGTTAAGATATCGCTATTTCCTAAAACAGTAGGTTCACCTGTAGAGCGATAAATAGTCACTGTTTCTTCATCAGGATCGATCAGAATTCCGACGATCGCACCCAATTCTATAAACTTCAAAACCTTGGTTTCTATAGGCTTAATGCGATCGCTCTGAGATTTAATCTCAACCACCAAATCGGGAACAAGTTCTCCAAAATAACGCGGACTTTGGCGCAATCGGGCGGCGCGCACAAACGAAACATCCGGTGCTTTGACATTCGTATCCGGCATGATGAAACCGCCTGCGGAGTCAAAGACTCTCCCCAAGCGACGGGGATTTATCCAAGCGAAAAGAAAGGCGATGAGACGGCTACTGATTTCACTGGATACGATGTCTGATGGCCCCATAACTAAAAGTCTCCCGTCTTCTAGTTCAATTTTGTAATCTAAACCCGCTTCCGAAAAAAGGGTTTGAACTTGGTTTAAATCTTTGAGTGTCATCGCTGGCATAAGAATTTTCTTCTATTCCGATCTGAGCTTTGATTTTAACACGAGTCAAATTTCTGAATATTTGAGGAATTCTGGCTATCTTTTTACAAATATTCAATCAAGCTGAATTGAGAAAGGCGATCGCACGGGAGCAATAAACCCGGTTTCTGGGATGAGCGCTCGTGCTTATCAACAAACATTTACTTCTAAAATATTGGAGATTGTCTTATCCAGAGTTCTCCTCCGACTCCGCCTTGTGAAAAGGCGATAATTTCATCATTCGATAATAACTTAAAAGCTTATATAGGGGATTATATATGGCGGCACAGATTCCCATTATTTAATAATACGTCAAGTGACAAAAAAAAGCAAGGGGCGAGAGCAAATAAAATCCCGCCCCTGCTGCAATTCAAAACTACCTTTGATCCCAAGCCTTAGTCGCATCAGCCACAGCCTGTTCTACCGATTTCTCCTCCAACATTGCAGCCTGCAAATTGTCATAAATCGCCTTTTGCAACTTCTTAACATCCTTGAGAGGCGGAATCAATAGCTCGGCGGAACTCAATCCAGAAGCACTAACAATCCGAGCTCGATCGGCTGCAGGAGCATCAGCCGGAACGTTCTTAAAATAATCGTCCTTTAAAGCCTCAACCGTAGAAGGCAAAACATTAGCAGCCTTAGCAAAAGCCAACTGATTTTGAGAATTAGTCACGTACAAAGCAAACTTGACAGCATCATCAGGGCGCTTGCTGTCGCGAGGCACAACCAAATTCATCACCGCCACAGTCTTCTTGCCGGTTTCCCCCGTAATTTGAGGCGCAGCAGCCGAAACAGCACCTATACTAGGAGCATTCTCAGAAATTGCCTTCAAAAACTGAGGCCCAGAAGCCAACAAAGAAGTTTCCCCAGCTTGATAAAGCTCGATCGCTCTGCGATGTCCCTGCACCAAAACATCCTGCGGCAAAAGTCCGTTTTTGTACAAATCTACCCAATACTGAAAAACAGCTTTGCCCTTAGCAGTATTAAAAGCCGCCTTGCCTTTAGCGTCAATCAAAGGCACACCCATCTGCACGAAAGATTGCAAAACTTCCGCCGAATCTTCCGGCACAAAAGTCACAAAAAAAGCAAACTTACCAGTCTTCTCCTTCACCTGCTTCGCCACCTGTGCCAACTCGGCATAGGTAGCCGGAGGCTTAGCAATTCCAGCCTTCTTCAGCAACTCCGTATTGTAAATAGTTACCCCAGTCGTGAGATACCAAGGAATGCCAAAACTCTTGCCGTCGAGTACGCCAGCTTTCCAGATATTTGGCAGATAGGTCGATCGAACTTGCTGCGGAATCCGAGAATCCAAATCCAGCCAAGCATTGCGTCCCGCCAACAGCGAAGCAAAATCGGGATTCAGGTTCACCACGTCCGGCGCAGTTTTCGCCGAAACAGCCCCCAAAATCTTGCTTTCCATCGCCGACCAAGGAACGTCCACCCAGCGCACCTTCACCCCCGGATTTTCGGCTTCAAAACCGGCGATCGTCTTGTTGAAATACTCAGTAAACTGAGGTTGAAGCTGCATAGTCCAGAACTCGATTTCCTGCGTATTATTTGCCTCGGAATTAACAGCCGGCTTGCCACAACTCACCACCGCAGCCAGCAGCAGCCCCACCAGTCCAAAAACAGCAAACAGTTGCCAAGATTTACGTTTCATAGAATAAAATTTGAGAGTTATGGGAACCGTTAGATAACAAAGCGTGAAACGAAGCTATCCCTTTCCCCGCAGGGGTTCCCGTTCCCCGTAGGGGTTCCTGTAGGGTAGGGTAGGGAATCGCCCGAATCAAGCGCGATCGAGTCAGTAACAGAGTTTTGTACCTGGACCCAGGAGCGAGATAGTCTGTTTTTGTGCAGAATCGGCAGGTTTTCGGTCGATCGAGCTGGAATTTATTGACATTCGCAGCAGAATAGCTATTGTCAAGTAAATTGGATAGCATAAAATCGGAACTAGCGATCGCGCAACACAGACGGAGCTGCGTAGCTACGGCGGGATACCGAGATTACAGCACTATTTCGGCAGTTGGAAACCAACCCTCCAACACCGGACTCGCTGAATCAGGCTGGCCAACAACAAAAGAAAAAAATAGTAATTACCGGCGACCCAATCACATGGTTAACTTTTTCAAAGGTCTACTTTCCCAACGCCAGCCAGGAATCGGGATCGAAATAGCCCCAGACCGCATCAACATCATTCAGCTAGAAAAGAAAGCTCAGGCATTAAAATTAGGCATCCTAGCCTCCATAGAAGTTCCAGAAGACATAGTACAAGAAGGACAAATAGTCGATCCGCCGGGAATGGCAGAACTAATACGTACCGTCCTTGCCGACAACAAAATCAAAGCCAAGCGAGTAGCCACAGCCATTCCCGGCCGCGAAGCCGTCATCCGCCTCATCCCAGTTCCTGCAGAACTCAACGAAGAAGAACTGCGGGATTACATGAACGCAGAAGCAGGACTGTACTTGCCGTTTCCCAGAGAAGACGCCGACGTAGACTATCAAAAAATAGGCCTTTTTGTAGATGACGACGGAGTAGAAAAAGTGCAAGTAGTGTTAGTAGCAACCCGCAGAGAAGTTACCGACACATACATCGAAACCTTCAAAGAAGCCGGACTGATTATAGACGTACTAGAAGTAACCAGTTTTGCCCTAATCCGCACCCTCAAAGAACAACTGCAACAATTTTCCTCCCAAGAAGCAGCAGTTCTTACCGCCATAGAATTTGACAGCACCGAGTTAGCTATAGTAGTGGACGGTATACCTCAGTTCAACCGTACCATCCCGATCGGCACCTACCAAATCCAGACCGCCCTCAACCAAGCCATGAACCTGCCGCCAACCAGAGACACCAGCGAACTGCAAGGCATGACCCTGCCCGTCACAGATACAATGGGCGCATCGGGAGACGCCAATCCGGGAACAAATGCGATGATAAAAGTATTGGGAGAACTAGCAGACGAACTGCGCCGCTCAGTAGACTTTTACCTCAACCAGAGCGAAGAACTCGAAGTAGCGCAACTGCTGCTAGCAGGCCCGGGAGCTGCGATCGGCAAACTAGACGAATTTTTTATGCAAAGATTAAGCTTGCCCGCATCTCAAGTCGATCCCATCGAAACCCTAGGACTCGAAATCAGCCAAGAAATTACCCCAGAACAGCGAGCAGGTTTAGGAGTCGCGCTAGGTTTAGGACTAAGGGAGGTTATGTGAACTAACAGTTTTAGATGAGAGAAAAACCGATTTGAGAATTTTAGGTAAAAGCCCCTTCCAAAAGAAGAAGGCAGAAAGCAGAAGGTAGAATATTGGAGGTAGAAGGTAGAAGGTAAAAGGTAGAATATATCGGAGGTAGAAGCAGCCCCTTCCTTGAGTAGAAGGCAGAAAGTTGTTTCTTTCTTCCCTAGATAAATCCTTCACTTGTACCAGCAATCTTGGGTTCTGTCTAAAATCTAAAATTTCAAATTTAAATCTATAGCAACAGCCAAGACAGTGAGGACCTTCTTAATTGCTGAAACATAAGCGGTAGATTACTTTTTACTTCTTCCTTATGTCTTTTACCTTCTACCTTGTGCCTTCTTCCTTCTTCCTTCTGCTATAAAAACGAGTGAAGCCATGTACAGCCTAGATATTAATTTTCTCAACGACCGTCCGGACTACAAACCAGTCACAGTAACCAAAAGCTCAGCTAAAAAAAGTTCCGGTGGAGCCAAAGACCAACTGCCCATATTTGGGGCGGTGCTGTTTGCCCTTGGCATCAACGCCGCAGTCATGGGCGCCTGGTGGTGGGCTACTAACGAAAATAACAAGTTGGCCCAACAACAAGCCACCATCGACCAAGAACTGGCAACGTTAAACACTCAAGCCAACGTCATCAAAGCCATCAATGCCGAAACCGACCAAGTTACCGCCGAATACAAAGCATTAGCAGGAGTATTTGACCAAATTAAACCTTGGTCGGCGATGCTGCAAGACCTGAGTGTCCGCACTCCGGCGGGAGTGCAAATTGGCAAAATCGAGCAAATCGACCCCAGTCCCTCCCCCGTGGCAGCAGCACCCCCTCCCCCCGCAGCCACCCCCGCAGCCAGCCCGTCCCCAGGGGCGAGTCCGTCCCCAGCCAGCCCTACCCCGGCTGCCGCTCCCCCCCCCGTCGTCCCCCAGCAGGCAGCAAAAGTACAAATTTCGGGGATCGCCAGTACCTTTGCTCAAGTTAACGACTTTATGCTGCTAGTCCAGCGCTCTCCTTTCTTCCTCAACACCGATACCAAACTGGTAGCGGCCACATTAAAGAACAACCCCGCACAATTACAAGTACGCAACCAAAACGCAGCACCACCAGAACTTCCCAAACTGCGACCGGTGGTGGAATATAAAATTGAAACGACGCTCAGCCCGACGGGGGCCTCCGAGTTGCTCCCCGAGCTGCGAAGCAAGCAAGCAGACGGGCTCGCAATACGGATAGAAACACTTCAAGAAAAAGGAGTGCTAGAACCACAAAAACCAGAGGTGAAAAAACAATGACAGCAAATCAGTTTATTCCCAGCGGCGCACAAGCAGAAGAGACAGGAGCTCAGGAAATATTCGGCATTAAGCTGACACCCCAAGTCCAAGCAATCGGCATCGCCGTTCTCGGTCTCGGAATTGCCGGCTACCTCGGCTACCAGTTCGTACTGCCCGAATTCCAAAAAAGCGGCGAATTCCAGCAAAAACTTAGCGAAAGCAAGCAAACGCAACAGCAATTGCAAACTCAAATTCAAAAAAAGGCAGAAGCAGAAGCCAAGCAAGAAGAAGCAAAACAGCGTCGGGCCAACGTGACGGCAATGTTTGCCAGCGACGCCAGCGCCAACACGCTTTTGCTTGACATGACCCAACTGGTTAATAGAATCAACGCCGGCGTGCAAGGAGATGACCTCAAGGCTAAAATTACCAAATTTGAGCCGGATATGCCTCCAGCGGCAGCAACCGCCGCGCCGGGAGCTCCAGACCCTGATATTCTCGCCGATACTTCCTTCGGGCCGTCCCTCGCTGGCAAGCTCAGACGGAAAAAATTTAAGGTAGAGTTTGAAGGCACTTTCGCTCAAACCCGCAATTTTATGCGTAACTTGGAGTTGATGCAATCGCTGTTGGTAGTGAGGAATTTGAAATCTGAATTGCTAGCATCAAATCAGCCCATTGAAGTTGACTTTTTGAAAGGGAAAATAGTCCCTGTGGAGCAGCCGCCAACTAAAATTAAAACTGCTTTTGACTTGCACGCGCTGCTGCCGTTAAAGCAAGAAGAAAAACCGCCAACTCCGGCTCCGAGTCCTGGTGCTAAGTAGCCGTAGTTGGGCGGAGAGATATTAGCTATTCCCAATGGCTCTTTCACAAGAAGTCAGAAGGCAGAAGGTTGAAATGGGAAGATTGAAGGTAGAAGTCAAAAAAGTATGAAGACCAGAAAAATATTTTTTAGATGGCAATCAAAAATTGGCTCTAAAATCTAATTTCTTCTAATACCAGTTTCCAAAAGTAATGGAACTCTATAGAAATCCTTGCAGGAGTCGTAATTTTTTTACCACACCCCAACCCTCCCCTTACAAAGGGGAGGGAGTAAGAAATACACAAATGATGCGAGGATTGCTGTAGGATAGCTTCTAACCCCTATGTCATCAGTTATTCCCAATCGAAAATCTCAAATCGAAAAGGGCATAACTTCTTCGTTTAAAAAGGCTCGAATCGAGAATATTTTAGTCAGTTTAGCAGCTAGCGACAAAAGACTGCGAACAACAAATAACAAAGTGTAGTGGAGGAGAGAACGTGAAACAGCATCTACGGTTAAGTGGAGGACTCTTATGCAGCGTTGCAGGAGTTGCGATCGCCCAAGCCCCCGTCTGGGCAGCGCCGACTCAGGTCACAGGAGTGCAAGTAAGTCAAGGCAATAATGGCGTAAATATTGTGCTGGCGACAGAAAAGGGCGATCGCCCGCAAGTTTTCGCCATCAATAACGGCAATACTTACCAAGCCACAATTGTTAACACCCAGCTTCGCTTGCCACAAGGCAACAGCTTCCGTCAAGATAACCCCGCTCCTGGGATTTCTTCCGTAGAAATCAGCCAGGTAGAGGCTAACAGCATTCGCGTTGTGGTAGCCGGCACCAACGGAGTTCCCAACGGACAAATTGTGCCCGGACAAGGCCAAAGCATCGTTCTGAGCGTTGCCGGAGAGGGCGGTACAGCACAGTCTGCCCAAACTGTACCCCCGCCGCCTCCGGGACTGCCGCTGAGCCAAACCGCTCCCCGGCCGGCTCCCCAAGTCCGCACCTCGCAAAACCCAGGGGTGCTGCTGCCAAATCCCGAAGTTACTGTTACCAGAAACGATCGCCCGCCCCTCCCCAGCGAAATACAATCCCAGACAAATCAGGCTGCACCTTTCCAACCGCGGGCAGTGGCTCCGCCCTTGGGAGATATCGCAGTGTCTAACATCGCCCCCGGCGCGGGAAATATTGAACTGAGTTCGGGAGAACGCATCCCCCGCTTGGTGCTGCGGGATGCCCCAGTCCGGGATGTTTTGGCTCTGCTGGCTCGCGCGGCAGGCTTGAACATTGCTTTTACAGGTGGCGGGGCCCCTGCTCAACCTGGCCAGCCCGCAGTGCCTGGTCAGCCCGGAGCCTCCGGCTCAGATGAAGGGCCAAAGATTTCTTTGGACATCGAAAATGAGTCGGTGCAAGATGTATTTAATTACGTGCTACGGCTCAGCGGACTGCAAGCTAACCGCCAGGGGCGGACGATTTTTGTAGGGACTAGCTTGCCGATAGACTCACGCAATATTATCATTCGGACTCTGCGGCTCAATCAAGTTCGCTCTACCGATGCAGCTAACTTTTTGAGCGCTCAAGGCGCGGAAACTCAACTTCCCATTACTCGGGTGACTATTCAAAGCGTGGGCCAGGGAAATGCCGCGCGGGATGTGGAAATTAGGGAACCCGACATTAAGGCGATCGGCGCTAGGGAAGGCACGGGGCCGCTCTTGCTGAGGGGGCTGTCGGTGCTGGCGGATTCTCGGCTCAATTCCATCACTTTGGTGGGCGACCCGCGCAAAGTTGACATGGCTGTGGCTTTCTTGACACAGCTAGATTTGCGTCGCCGTCAAGTGGCTGTCAACGTCAAGGTGATCGATATCAACTTGTCGGGAAACAACACCAGTAACACCAGCTTCTCTTTCGGGATTAATGACAGTTTCTTTGTCAATGACGGCGGGGCGGCGATCGTCAATTTTGGCGGCATCAATCCGCCCAATGGCACGGCTGTAACTAGTGGCATAGCTAATCGGCCGATTATTGAGAACCGAGACATTCCCACAGAATTCAGGGATACTCCTTTCTACGATGCGAACGGTCGGCGTATCGTGCCGTTTACAGGTCAAGGTCTCGAAGGCCCCGGCAAAGGTGTGTTCCTCCAGCCGATAAATCCAGTTACTAATGACCCCACGCGAGTTGGAATTACGAATTACGAGCCAGGATCGACGACAGGCTCAGGAAGTGCAGCTTTCGGCCTGTTCCCGCTGTTCCAGTATCCAAGACGTTTTCTGTCTAACCTGCAAGCAAGTATTACCAGCCAGAATGCCAAAATCCTGACTGACCCGACTTTAGTTGTCCAAGAAGGGGAAACGGCGAATGTGAATATCACCGAAGAAGTGGTTACTAACATTCGATCGGAATCGCAGACAACAGCAGGTCAAACTACCAGAACGGTGACGGCAGAAAAAGGCCTGGCAGGTTTGCGGTTGGGAGTGGCGATCGATCGCATCGACGATAACGGTTTTGTCTCTCTGCGAGTCAACCCAATCGTCAGTGCGATCGGCGCGCCTGTAGCCCTGAGCACTGGCGCAGGAGAAAATAACAGTATCACCCTGCTGGCTGAGCGCTCTTTGCAGTCGGGGCTAATTCGCCTGCGGGACGGTCAGACTTTGATTGTTTCGGGGATTATCCGCGACCAAGACCGGGTTACAGCGAGGAAGATTCCGATTTTAGGAGATTTGCCGATTATCGGTTCGCTGTTCAGGAGCACTAATAAGATCAACGAGCGGGCGGAAGTGATTGTATTGCTGACGCCGCAGATTTTGGATGATAGCGATCGATCGAACTTTGGCTACCAAAACAACATCAGTCCCGACGCCCGCCAACTGTTGCAGCGCAGCCAGCCCGTCCAGCCGAGACAGTAGGAACCAAGGAAAAATGCCTTGCTGTCAATTTTCCACGCTCTTTCCCCTGAGTCCGACAGTCCGACAGTCCGACAGGGGTTGAAACCCCTGCCTCAAAGCTAAAGTCCTCTAAAAGAGGACTAAAGAACTCATTAGTCCTATGCCATTGGACTATAAATCACTCTTTCAGTCGTCTGAAGACGACTTCAGCTATGAGACAGGGACTTCAGTCCCTGGCAGTGGAAAAATGCCTTGCTCTCAACTTTCCCTGCTCTTTCCCCTGAGTCCGCCTGCTCTTTCCCCTGAGTCCGACAGTCCGACAGTCCGACAGGGGTTGAAACCCCTGCCTCAAAGCTAAAGTCCTCTAAAAGAGGACTAAAGAACTCATTAGTCATATGCCATTGGACTATAAATCACTTTTTCAGTCGTCTGAAGACGACTTCAGCTATGAGACAGGGACTTCAGTCCCTGGCGGGTTTAGGGAGAATGAAACAGCCCTGCCCCGCTGGCGAAAGAAAGAGGGGAAAGAAAGAAGAAAGAAGGAAAAAACTTTTCCTTTAGCCCTTGACAAATTACATTTTATTCCTTCTATTTCTTTTTTTTTTAGGCTTTCAAATCCACCGAGGCGACAAATCTTCTCTCCAAGGTGGTATTTTTTTACATAAATTTTGGGATTAATTAAAAAAAATTAGCAAGTTCCATATAAATTAAAGGTTCCACCGATCCATAACGGTCGGCAAGACTTTAGAATAATGCAGTGAAAATTAGATGCTGTGGGGTTTTCAGCACTTAGAAACAAAAATTCCTTTTCTGACCAATTACCCTAGGGTAATTAGTATTCAGCAGGAGTTGTGATTCGGGGAAGCGGACGGGAGCAATCGGGAACCACCCAAACCTCCCAATCCACACCTCAATCCAGTTGATCGCTCACGGCTAATAGTTGAACTAACTCTGTTTAACGTAATTTTGCAAATCCAGAAGGAGTTCGCAATGAACAAAGGTGAATTGGTTGATGCAGTCGCGGAAAAGGCTAGCGTGACGAAAAAACAGGCAGATGCTGTTTTGAGTGCCGCCCTTGAAGCAATCATGGAAGCTGTCTCCGATGGCGACAAGGTGACGCTGGTCGGTTTTGGCTCGTTTGAGTCGCGGGAACGCAAGGCCCGCGAGGGTCGCAATCCCAAAACTGGCGACAAGATGGAAATCCCGGCAACCAGAGTTCCTGCATTTTCCGCAGGGAAGTTGTTTAAGGACAGAGTTGCACCGCCGAAAAACGCGGAATAGCTGGCGAACTGAGTCTTGATTAGACCTGTACACGGTGGGAATTTAGCTTGGGCAGCCGCACTGGCAGGCTGCCCTGCCTCTGCTATTCTCGATTTTTCTGCCAGTATCAGTCCTTTGGGCCCTCCTGAGTCGGCCCTGGATGCGATTCAAGCACACTTGAGCAGTCTGACGGCTTACCCAGACCCGGATTATGCAGAGCTCAGGACTGCTTTGGGTGAGGCTTTGAATGTTGACCCGGATTGGATTTTGCCGGGGAATGGTTCGGCGGAATTGTTGACTTGGGCGGCTTGGGATTTGTCGAAGCTTCCGGCGACTTATTTGGTGACTCCGGCTTTTGGCGATTACTGGCGGGCTCTTTCGGCTTTCGGGGCGAAGGTGCTCAAATGTCCTTTGGATCTCCAATTGTTGGACGCGGAGGCTGTTCGCCGATTAGTAACGGATGATTTGTCGGTTTCTAACCGTTCCCTTGTCTCCCCTTCTTTCCGTCTCCCGGTTCCTCTTGCTCTCGATGCCGAGAGAGGTTTGCTTCTGAACAACCCGCACAATCCTACGGGTTTGCTGTTTGGTAGGGAGGCGATTTTGCCTTATGTGAAGCAGTTAGGTATGGTGGTGGTGGATGAGGCCTTTATGGACTTTCTACCGCCTTCTGAGCAGGAAACTTTGATCGATGCTGTTGAGGAGTTTCCGAATTTGGTGATTTTACGATCGCTCACTAAATTCTATTCTCTGCCGGGACTGCGCTTGGGCTGTGCGATCGCCCATCCCGATATTCTGCGTCGCTGGCAGCAGCAGCGCGATCCTTGGCCTGTGAATGCTTTGGCTGCTGCTGCTGCTGCTGCTGTGGTTCGAGATGCTGCTTTTGAGCGGCAAACCTGGGATTGGCTTCCTGTTGCTCGCCGAGAGCTATTTGAGGGTTTGGCTAATTTACCGGGTTTGCAAACTTTTCCAGGCGCGGCTAATTTCTTGTTGGTTGAGTCGTCTATGTCGGTTTCTTCTATTCAAAAAAGTCTGTTGGAACGACACCGGATTTTGATTCGGGATTGTTTGAGTTTTCCTGAGTTGGGCGATCGTTTTTTTCGGGTGGCTGTGCGCTCCAGGACGGACAATCTGCAGCTGATTGCTGGACTTACGGATGTGATTAGTCGTTAACTAGGAAATTCATTTCACGCCAGCATCAAAGATTTGGCGTGAGATGAATGCCAGTGAGTTTAAGACTGCACATCTTTGATACAGCGGGTGAACCGCAGATGTAAGGCAGATAAACACAGATAAACGCAGATAATTTCAAGAATTAAGAGCTAAGGAAAGCAATTCAAGTCTGCTGACTACTGACTATTGACTACTGACTACTGACTTCTTTATTTATGCTTGACTATGATTTAGTGATTATTGGTGGAACTCCGGCCGGACGTTATGCTGCTTTGACTGCAACTAATTTCCCGGCTCGCGTTGCTTTGGTGGAACCGCTCAGTAATCCCCAAGATTTGCCGACTGGGGGGAAAGAGTCGATCGACCTTGGTTTGAGATACAGCCAAACTTTGAGGGAGGCTGCTCGTTTTGCTCAGCAGATAACCCGCCAGCAGTTGGGGGTGCGCTGGGAAGTAGCTAATTCCTCCATGCCGATCAAATTAGGGTTTGACGGGGTTCTCAAGTGGGCCGAGGGTGTTGTTTCTAATTTGTCAGAAATTGACGATCTCGGCGTTTTGGCTGCTCGCGGTGTCGATGTTATTTTTGGCAGCGGCGAGTTTGTGGCGAAACCGGATTTGGCTTTTGTTGTCGGCGGGCGAAAATTGCGATCGGTTTGTTATTTGCTAGCTTGTCCAACTCTGCCGGCAATTCCCAATATAGAAGGACTTTCGTCTGCTGGCTTTTTTACTTCGGAAACTGTCGGGGAATTAGCCAAACTTCCACAGTTGCCTAAAAGTTTGGCTGTAATCGGCGCAGATCCCAGCGGTGTCGAAGTGGCTCAAACTTTTGCTCGATTAGGGGTTACTGTTACGCTTGTGGTGAAGGGTTCGCACATTTTGACGAAAGAAGACCGAGAGGCTGCTGGCTTGGTTCAAGCTGCAATGGAAGCTGAGGGAGTGCGAATTCTGACTGCTACTGAGGTGACTCAAGCGAGGGTGATTGATGGTAAGAAGTGGATTCAAGCTGGGCCCAGGGCGATCGAAGCTGAGGAGATTTTTCTGGCCACGGGCCGCCAGCATCATTTTGCATGGTTAAATCTCGAAGCCGCTGGGGTTAAATTCAGCGATCGGGGGGTGATTTTAAATGAAAAGCTGCAAACAACTAATCGCCGCATTTACGCGATCGGCGATCTTGCTGGGGGTTATCCGTTCCCTCACATCGCTAATTGCGAAGCTGCGGTTGCTGTGAAAAATGCTTTGTTTTTGCCGATGTTTCAAATAGATTATCGCGGGATTCCTTGGGCGATTTTTTCTGACCCGCAATTGGCGAGGGTTGGCTTGACTGAAGCGCAAGCAAGGCGCCGTTTTGGAGACGATCTCATTGTTTGTCGCGAATATTTCAAGAATGTTGAAAAAGCTCAAATGTCCGGGGATACAACTGGTTTTTGTAAGATTGTGGGGCGTCGCAACGGGGAGATTTTGGGAGCAAGTATTGTGGGGCCGCAAGCTGCTGAGTTGATTCACGCGATCGCTTTGGCTGTGCGTCACGGAATGAAGGTTGAGGCGATCGCCGAACTTCCTTATATTTGGTCTAGTTTTTCGGCAATTAACGGTCAAACTGCTGCTGTTTGGGAGTCGCAGCGCTTGGGCAGCAATACTTTTATGCAGAATTTGTGGGAGAATTTGTTTCACTGGCGCAGGTATTGGAAGTAAAAAAATCAAAGGGGTAATGGGTAATTCGTAATTGTAAGTATGTGAGTGGCAAAATATAATTGACTTTGGCTAGTTCCATAGTCTACTTATGAACTTTGGCATTTAATGCCTGATTCACTTATTAGAGTGGGGCAGCTTGTTTTGGCATCTCGACAAATAATTGGGCTGGCGCTCCCATGAATCCCAATTTATCCCAAATCTGACACACAAACTCAATTTTCTCTGCTTTACGCTTTAAATTCCGCTTTCCTCAAATTGTATTAATGATATTAAATTATCACCTCAACTATACATTAACATTTAATAGGCGATCGCATACAAGCATCGGTGTCAAAAATACTCTTAAGTACCTGATTAGTCTCTTAAATTCCTCTTCTATCAACTGCTGTCCTTCACTCAGCCTTAGCCTCCTTCATTTTCTACTTAGTCTTAACTCAAGTATAAACAGCTCTTACATAAACAATTCAAGTATTGTTTTAAACTCGTGCTTTCATAAGTTGAACCACAAAGTATATTAAGAAAAATGTAATACACTGAATACCACAGCAGATAGAGCGACAATAGTAGATATCAACTCTCAGAAACTTCAGGCTTTATAGAAGTAGTAGGAATACGTAGGTATGACTAGCATCACAAATCTTTTTCTAGGATATCACATAAACGAGCAAATATACGCAGGTAATCGAACTCTAGTTTATCGTGGCATTCGCTCGGAAAATGGGCAGCCAGTCGCGATCAAACTGCTGCGAAATGACTTTCCCCGCTTCAACGAACTGGTTCATTTCCGCAACCAGTACATCATTGCTAAAAACTTAGAGATCCCTGGCAGTGTTAAGGCATACAGCCTGGAGACTTACCATAACCACTATGCTCTGGTGATGGAAGACTTTGGCGGAATTTCCTTAAGTAACTATCTTGCTAGTCTCGCATCCGAGAGCAACGAACCCCTAGAATGCTTGCCCGTTAACGAGTTTCTTCCGATGGCGATTCAAATTGCCAACGCCCTTGACGGACTTTATCGCCACCACGTCATCCATAAAGACCTCAAGCCCGCCAACATTCTGATTAACCCCACCAGCAAAGAAGTGAAGCTGATTGACTTCAGCATCGCTTCCCTGCTGCCTCGCGAAACCCAAGAAATTCAAAATCCTAACGTCCTCGAAGGCACTTTACCCTACATATCTCCAGAACAAACTGGCCGGATGAACAGGGGTATTGACTACCGCACAGATTTCTACTCTTTAGGAGTAACATTCTACGAATTACTAACAGGAAAGTTACCATTTCAAACAAATGATCCAATGGATTTGGTACACTGCCACCTCGCCAGACAACCTATCCCAGCCTCAACGATCAACCAGAGTGTTCCATTGGTGCTGTCTGAGATTGTCAGCAAACTGATGGCGAAGAATGCTGAAGCTCGGTATCAAAGTGCGATCGGACTCAAGTTTGATTTGGAAACTTGTTTATCGCAGTGGCAAGAGACAGGGGCGCTGACTAACTTTAAAATAGGGGAGCGAGATTTGTGCGATCGCTTTACTCTTCCAGAAAAATTATACGGTAGAGAAAGGGAAGTATTCTCCCTGCTAGCGGCCTTTGAGCGCGTCAGTGAGGGAAGCACCGAAATGATGCTAGTTGCCGGTTTCTCCGGCATTGGCAAAACCGCTGTTGTCAACGAAGTTCACAAACCAATTGTGAGACAGCGAGGCTACTTTATTAAAGGCAAATTTGACCAATTTCAACGCACCCTTCCCTTTTCAGCATTTGTCCAAGCTTTTCGCGATTTAATGGGACAATTGCTGTCAGAAACAGATGCTAAAATTGAAGAATGGAAGTTGAAAATTTTGGCAGCTTTGGGCGATAGCGCTGGGGCGATCGTTGAAGTCATTCCCGAACTCGAACGTATTATCGGCTCACAACCCCCAGTCCCAGAACTTTCTGGCAGTGCCGGTCAAAATCGCTTCAATTTGTTGTTTGAAAAGTTTATTCAATTATTCACAACAAAAGAACATCCTTTAGTGATTTTCTTAGACGATTTGCAATGGGCAGACTCAGCATCATTGAAGTTGATGCAACTGCTGATGAGTGCTGCCGATAACTGCTATCTCTTATTAATTGGAGCTTATCGAGATAACGAAGTGTTTCCAGCACATCCCTTGATGCTGACCTTAGCAGATATTCAAAAAACTGAAGCAAAGGTGAATGCGATTACCTTAGCTCCGCTCGATCGAGCCGACGTAAATAGTTTAGTAGCCGATACTCTAGCTTGTTCTACAGCGTTGGCTCTGCCTTTGACAGAACTCGTTTATCAGAAAACCCAAGGCAATCCATTTTTCAGCACACAATTCCTCAAATCATTGCATGAAGATGGGCTAATTAAATTTAATTTTGAAGAGCGGTATTGGCAGTGCGATATTGCCCGAGTGCGAACCTTGGCACTAACAGATGATGTAGTAGAATTTATGGCACTTCAGTTGCGAAAGTTGCCAACCCAGACACAGGCAGTTTTAAAGTTAGCTGCTTGTATTGGCAATCAGTTCGATTTAGGGACTTTAGCAATTGTTGATGAAAATTCGCCCGTAGAAACCGCAACAGCTTTATGGAAGGCACTACAAGACGGGCTAATTTTACCCATTACCGAAGTTTATAAATTTTATCAAGCAGAGGGGTATAGCGAATCGGTAATCGGTAATGGGAAGGACTCTGACCAATTATCATTTACCCATGACCAATTACCCAAATATATGTTTTTACACGATCGCGTCCAGCAAGCAGCCTATTCTCTCATTCCTGAAGACCAAAAGCGATCGACTCACTTAAAAATCGGTCAACTGCTGTTAGAGAAGACGCCAGAAGCCGATCGAGAAGAAAGAATTTTTGATATTGTCAACCACTTAAATGTGGGAGTTGAGCTAATTACTCAGGAGTCACAACGGGAGCAATTAGCACGCTTGAATCTGGTTGCTGGAAAGAAAGCCAAAGCTGCTACCGCTTATGCTGCTGCGGTTGAATGCTTCAATATTGGCAGGAAATTACTGACAGAAAATTGTTGGCAGAATCAATACGAACTAGCCTTGGTGCTGTGTACAAAAGCAGCAGAAGTGGCATATCTCAGCGGTGATTTTTACCAGATGAAAAAATTAGCCGCAGTCGTGGAAAACAGCGCCCAAACGCTGCTGGACAAAGTAAAAGTGTACGAAGTCCAAATTCAAGCTTATATAGCTCAGAACAAGTTACTAGAAGCAGTTAATACGGCGCTACAAGTCTTAAAGCTGTTGGAAGTAGAATTTCCTTCTAAAGTGAACCCGTCAGATATTGAGCAGGCACTAGGGGAAACTGCGTCAATTTTGAATGGCAAGCGAATTGAGGATTTAATTGACCTGCCTCAAATGAGCGATCCCTATAAACTAGCAGCTATGAGACTTTTATCCAGTATCTTTGCTGCGGCATACATTGCTGCGCCAGAACTGGTGCCTTTGACGGTGTGCAAACAAGTAGATTTATCTGTCCAATATGGTAATGCTTCGGTGTCTCCGTTTGCTTATGCAAATTATGGTCTTCTGCTTTGCGGAGTTGTGGGAGATATTGATTCGGGTTATCAGTTCGGCCAATTGGCTTTAAATCTATTGTCGAAGTTGAATTCTCAAGAAATCAAAGCCAAGACAGTCGTTATGGTAAATATATTTATCCGACCTTGGAAAGAGCATCTGAGAGAAACCTTAGAACCTCTGGTATCAGCTTACTCTACTGGAATGGAGACAGGAGATTTACAATATGCTGCCTTTGGTCTAATGCTGTACTCCTATTTTGCTTACTTTAGCGGCAAAGAACTGACTGTCCTGGAAAGAGAGATGGCAATCTACAGAAATGCTCTTCATAAAAGTATGCAAACAACAGCGCTTCATTATCACGAAATTTATTGGCAGGCTGTCTTAAATCTTCTCGACAATAGTGGAAATAATTGCTGCTTAAAGGGCGAAGCCTGCGATGAGCAGATCAGGTTGCCACTGCTCCAGCAAGCAAACGACAAAACGGGACTTTACTACATATATTGGAACAAACTTTTACTTAGTTACTGGTTTGAAAATTACTCAGAAGCGATTGAAAATATTGCTTTAGCAGAGAAGTATTTGGACGCAGTGGTAGGATTGCCTCTTATTCCTCTCTTCCATTTTTACGATTCTCTACTGAGGTTGGCGGTGTATTCTTATACTCCACAGTCAGAGCAACAGGGGATTCTTGACAGAGTACAAGCTAATCAAGAAAAAATGCAAAAATGGGCATATCATGCCCCCATGAATCATCTGCATAAAGTCTATCTAGTAGAGGCAGAACGGCATCGGGTTTTAAACCAAAAAATAGAAGCGATCGAGATGTACGACCAAGCGATCACTCTTGCTAAAAAAAACCAGTACATCAACGAAGAAGCTTTAGCTAACGAACTAGCCGCTAAATTCTACTTGGAATGGGGAAAAGAAAAAATCGCAAAACCGTATTTAATTGATGCTTACTATGCTTACGCTCGTTGGGGAGCAAAAGCAAAGATTGACCATCTAGAACAGCGCTATCCTCAATTGCTTGCTGTGATCCTGCAACAGGAGCGAACTCGCCAGAATCCGAGCGAAACAATTCACACATCCACCCATAATGAATCATCCGTATCTAACACGAATAGAACAATTATAGGTAGCACCAGCAGTTGGGGCTTAGTAGATTTGCCGACAGTTATCAAAGCTTCTCAAGCTCTATCTAGCGAAATTAAACTCGATCAATTGCTCACTACCCTGATGCAAGTGGTGGTGAAAAATTCCGGAGCACAAAGCGGAGCATTAATTTTGAATGAAGAGGGAAACTGGAGGCTCAATGTCCACTGCACAAACCGTCAAGACTGCCTTCTGCAATCAATTCCGGTTGAGGAGAGCGAAGTAATTCCTCTGAGCCTGCTCAACTACGTCAAACGTACAAAAGAAACCCTGATTTTTGATGATGCTAGCAATCAACCAAGATTTGCATCTGACCCCTACATAATCCAACACCAACCTCAGAGTCTGCTTTGCACTCCAATCAACGAGCGAGGGAAAATGATGGGGATTTTGTATTTGGAAAATAATTTAGCAACAGGGGTATTCACTGGCGATCGCGTCGCCATCCTCAATATCCTGTGCTCGCAAGCAGCAATTTCCTTACAGAACGCCCGCCTGTATCAACAATCTCAGGAATATGCCCAAAAACTAGAGCAATCTATCCAGGATCTCAAACAGATGCAGTTGCAATTGGTGCAGGGTGAGAAGATGTCTGCTCTGGGAAATTTAGTGGCAGGGGTAGCCCACGAAATTAACAATCCCGTAGGCTTTATCGCCGGCAACTTGCAACCGGCTCAAGAATACGTCGGGGATTTATTTAATTTGATTGATTTGTATCAAGAAACATTTCCCAATCCGGGAGGGGCAATTGAAACAGAAATTGAGGATATAGACTTGGAGTATTTGCGAGAAGATTTGCCGAAATTGATTGGCTCAATGAAGGATGGAGTCGAGCGCATCCGCAATATCAGTACGAGTTTGAGAACGTTTTCCAGGGCAGATAGCGATCGACCCGTTTCTTTCAATATTCACGACGGACTCGAAAGCACTCTCCTGATTCTCAAGCATCGTTTAAAAGCGAGCGAGTTTCGCCCTGCCATTGAAGTTGTGAAAGAGTATGGTGATTTGCCCCTCGTGAAATGCTTTCCCGGCCAGTTAAACCAGGTATTTATGAACGTACTGGCTAATGCCATTGACGCTCTGGAGGAGTCAAATAAGGAACGCAGTTTTAGTGAAATTAAAGCCCTACCTAATCAAATCACTGTTCAAACTGCTCTGGGCGAAGACAACAATCAGGTTTTGATTCGCATTAAGGATAATGGAGTGGGGATGTCAGCCGAAGTCAAGGAAAACATCTTTAACCACTTATTCACAACCAAGTCTGTGGGTCAAGGAACCGGATTAGGATTGTCTATAGCCCACCAAATTGTTGTGGAAAAACATGGAGGTACATTAGTAGTGAATTCCTCCTTGGGGCAGGGTTCGGAGTTTGTGATTTCTATTCCAGTATGAGCAGTTCGTGCTAGGCTTTTACCGGATAGAGCACCGCCTCCCAACTCGCAACCTCGTTATTACAAGAAAGAGGATACGGGGAACGGGAAACAGACTCTTTTGCTCTCAGGCTAGGAACTAGCGACTACCAACTAGGGAAACAAAAAATCTAGGCTCATTCCCCCATACTCCGTCCGCACCTTATTAGTTAGTGATAGAGGCAGCGGTTTACAACCGCCTGCTTTACAAAAACTCTTCCCTGTTTTTGTTCTCGGTTTCGAGTTAAGAATTCCCTTGAGATTCTACGCATCTACCTTACCGAAACGAAAACGGCTATCATGCTACTGAGATTGTGGAGTTTAATTTCATAGCTGAAAACTCTATTTGAATTAACTCGTTTTTGATAGAACGATCGCTAACATCATAATGTGCGCAGCGCGGGCCCTACGTTGAAGTTTGGGTTAGATAGGCAGCGCGCACCCTACATTAATAAGGTGCGCGCTTGCCACTTGAGGCTTAGATGTACGGAGAGGGTGGGATTTGAACCCACGTTAGAGTTACCCCTAAAGTAGATTTCGAGTCTACCGCATTCAACCGCTCTGCCACCTCTCCAATAGATTTGAGATGTGAGCTAAAAGTATTTTACCGCACAGTGCGCCACATTGTAAATCTTTATAAAAAAGAAGTTTGATTTTCTTCAGATTCCAGAGTGGTCTTAAATCCCCCTGCTGGAGTCCACTGGAGGGCTCCGTCGCGCCCTGTCCAGAATATCTGGGTTTTGCTTTGACGCAGTTGGGCTGCGGTTTCTGGGTCTATTTCGTTAGCAGATGCGATCGCCACTTGCGGCCCAACTGCGCCCAATAACTCAGCCGTCAGGGCTTTTCCTGACCACCACAGCACTTGAGCCGACTTCAAGGTTCCCGTTGCTGCCAATTTTTTTTGTACTTCCGGTGTCATTTCACCCAGGAGCAACCAAGTTCGATTTCCCACCAGGAATTCTACCACCGGAATCTCCGCATTCACCAACTGCAACCGCGTCGAACCCATATCAACTGTACTGCTAGTTTCTAAAGGAATATAAACGCCTTGGCGTGATTGCACAGCCGTCATAAATTCGTGATTGCTGCCACGGTGAATTTGTTTAGGAGCATTATTATCATAAAATGTTTTAAGTGGCAAGCGTTCTAGTAATTTTCCCCAACCACCGCTCAAACCTAAATGACCGTGAGTGGCGATCGCAAAATTCACAGAATTAACTCCTTGCTGCTGCAAAAAAGGCAGCACTGTAAACCTCACGGTATTTTCATCACCGCTATTAATTAGCGCCACTTTTCCCCTATCTTGAATTACTAAAACTGGATCGCCAGATGTTGCCAGCAAAGTAACTTGAAATAAAGATGCTTGAACGTGCCAAGCTGGCAAAACTATGATACTTATTCCCGCCACCAGCGCCAGCGGTAAAATCCAAGCCGCAGAAAAAACCGGCAGCGCAATAACTCTGCTTTTCCCCTTCTTCCCTTTCCCTTTTTCCGGGTTTTTCCCTCTGACTGCTTCCGGCTTCCGTCTTTTTTCTTCCTTCCTTTTTCTATCCGTTACATCCCGTACATTGCTCCTTGCAGAACTTCCCCCGATCCAAACCCAGCAAATTAAACTGTAAAGCGCTATTAGCTGAAACACCGATACTTGACCGACAGCTACCGAATTACCCGGTAATTGCGAGAAATATTCGGCGATCGCAATTAACCCCTTTGCCGGATAATCGAGCAGTTGCGCTAAAACACTGCCAGCGGGCGGAAAAATCAATCCAGCTAAAGCGCTAACCATCCCCCCAATACTCAAAATCCACAGCAAAGGAGCCGCAATAATATTAACAAAAATGCTGTAAGGTGATACCACACTAAAAACATAAAGTAACAGCGGTAGCACCCAAACTGAAGCGGCGATCGGAACCACAACAATCGAAGCGATCGCGGGAGGCATCCAGTCCAACTTTGCCATCAGCGGGGGCGTTGTCACGATTAACCCCAAAGTCGCCAAAAAACTCAGTTGAAAACCTAAATCCCAAATCCACAAAGGGTTAACCAGCAGTAAAATAGTAGCAGCGATTAACAGCAATCCCAGTGGCTTAACTGCGCGGTTGAGAACCAAAGCAAATAATGTTCCAAATCCCATCAAAGCGGCGCGGCAGACAGAAGCTTCAAAGCCAGTTAATGCCACTAGCAAAAATAAAGCACCGACGCCAAAACTAAATTGTAATTGTTTGGAAAAACGTCTGGTTAAACCTATAACTAAAGCCAAAACCATTGAAACTTGAGTGCCGGAAGCTGCGATCGCGTGGGCTAATCCAGCCTGCACAAAATAGTCGCGGATATTGTAAGGTAAATCTACTGCTTGTTTGCCGAGGGCGATCGCACTGATTAAGGGCCCTTCGGGAACATTTAACTGCGATAGTTGCGATCGCACGATCCGCTGCCGCATAGCTTGAATTTTCGATGGCTGCATCCCGCTGGGCTCCAAGAAAGCAGCCGTTTGGCTGTTAACTCGATTGACATCCGCAATCGCATTTTCTCTCCTCCAGTCGATTTGACGGCCTTTTAGCCCTACAAAAGCTCCTTCTCTGGCTAAATATGTTTGAAAATCAAAAGCCCCCGGATTCGACGGTGGCTGCGGTTTGTACAAGGAACCCACAACTGCGATCGTATTGTCGGCGTACAAACCCGTTGCTTGCAGGAGGGGCACTGTAACGTAGAGTTTGCCGGATACTGGGCGGTTTACAACTGCTCCTCCCTCGCCGCCGTTGATTTCGCTAACTAAATCTGTTTCTAGCCAAAATTGCGATCTACCCGATCGAGTCAATCGAGGCGTACTGACAACTCTACCGCGAACTGTCACTGCCACTTCTTGAGTGTTCCCGCCAGCCGGAATCAGTTTGCTGATGTCATCTACTGCCGGTTGGGGCGATCGAACTGCAAAATAAATGCTAGCTAGAAATGCCACCAAACCCGCCACTACCCACACCCATTTCGCTCTCGGCAGCATCTCCAGCAAACTCAACTCTTCCCTCGCATCTAAGGGTGCTTCAAGAGCATTATCTTTTTGTCTGCTGCGTCTTTTCTTAGTAACTTTAACGGAATTTTTAGTAAAATTTCGCAACAATTTTGGCAGGGCTATCGCCACGGCTATTCCCAAAGCAAGTATCCCGTATCTACCCCAAGGAACCGCTGTAGAAATCAACCCCAAAATGTAGGCAAGACAGAAAATGACACCCGTTGCTTGATTCATTAATTAGTAATTCAGAGGGGGAATATTTCAGGGAAACCGATGCAGGAATTATGCACTCCTTACCCAAGAAACCGGGTTTTTCAAGCGGAGTAAAAAGCTAAACGCCGTGTATTTAGATCGAAAACCCCGTTTCTGGCTACCCCTGCGTAAGTTATGGGAAAATTTCTTTCCTTACATTCTTTCCCTTCCCCTTCCCCTTCCTCTTCCTCTTCTAAATAGACAGCCCCAATTTTAAACCGAAAGCCGCGTGCAGCACCATAAGTGCAAGGGCCGTCGTGCCTAAATAAGCGTGAACCGCGCGCAGTCCTACCTTGCCACCCCCAAAACCCGTTAGCGAAATCAAGCTGCCAACAGCCAATAAAACCAGCACTGCCGAACCCGTCCAAAAATGCGGACTTTCCATGACAGGCTGGTGCTGCATCACCAGCGACAGCAAGCCGCCTGTATAACCCAAAGCTAGAAACAGAAACATCCACGGTGCAAGCTTGCGGTGATCCGAGCGACTTTTGAGTGCGACATCTTTATCGGTAGCCAAACGTCCCTGCCATCCCGTATAGCCGACAAAACTGCCCATTGCCACCACCACTATCCCCATCATTACAGGGTGTCCCCAATGGGTAATTGGTTCGGGAATTCCCAGACTGCGAAATTGACTGGCGATGGGTTCTAGTAGTTCGCTGAGATTTATCATTTGCTTGAGATTCCTAACTTCGCGATCGCTAATTTTGATTTAACCAACAACTTACTCTAAATAGCAATATATCGATCGCGATTTTCAATCACTGTTTCCAGCCAGAAGTCTGTATAAAATAAAAGAGCCGGACACAGGAGAAGTGTATTCCCTAGCCTCAGCCGGGCAGCGGCCATTTCAGTTAATTTGAGCTGACCAGTATCCAGTTTTTTGTCCCCACACCCGTAAGAGGATGCTATTGCAGACGGCGCTATGATTAAGCCTTACCGATTTTTGCAGCGAATTGCTCAACTGCTCGCCTACGCTTACTCCGCACTGATTGTCAGCTATCTGATTCTGAGACTGATCTTTTGGGACAGGCTGTGGCCGATTGCCTTGATGGGGGATTTTGTTCCTTGGATTTTCTTGCCCATCTTCCTGCTGCCAATTCTAGGGTTTTTTATCATCAAGAAACGCTGGTTCGCGATTCTTTCCTCTGTGGCCGGCATCTGCTTGCTGGGTTGGCTACACGTCACCTACTTTTCTCCCCAGTCGGCGAACATCAGTGACTCCCAGCCAACCCTCAAGGTTTTTTCTCTCAACCTCGGCTGGCATCACAAATCCCCACAAGCTTTGGTCAACCTAATTGAGGAAGAAAAACCCGACCTCATTTGTTTGCAAGAAATTAAGGAGGATTACGCCAAAGAAGTATTCTCTAAGTTGGTCGCATTATACCCGCACCACCTGGGGCGCGGATACCATGTGATTCTCAGCAGATATCCCATTCGCTCTTTCCAAAAGTTAAAGCTAGCCGATGGGAACGAACCACAGGAACGAGCTATTATCGGAATGAACCAGCAAGATGTAGTTCTTTATAACATTTCAACAACCCCACCGTGGTTTCGCAAGCATAAAATTTTGCCTTTCCTCAAAATCCCAGTTTACGAGTACGGCGACCGACCGGCACAAATTCAAGATTTACTGCGACGACTCCAGAAAGAAACGCTGCCGACTATTGCCGCCGGGGACTTTAATCTGACTGACCAGTCTCAAGACTACTATTATTTGAAAGCGGTTATGCAAGACGCTTTCCGAACAGCAGGAGTGGGTTTTGGCTTTACTTTTCCTCACGGGTGGGATCTGAGTTTACTGGTTAAACAGTTAAACTGGAAATTAACTTTCCCCCTGGTGAGGCTTGACTATGTTTGGTATTCTCACCACTGGGGGGCCAAATCAGCCAAGGTTTTACCGCCAATGGGTTCAGAGCATCTGCCGGTGTGGGCAGAACTGCGGATGCAACCGAAATTGGGACGAGTGTAGGGAGTACACAACTCTTTTGTGGGGCGACTACAAGGGCATTGGTGTCAATTTAAGCTCCGGGCGGAGATCGTGATACTGTTGGCGAATCCGTGAAGGGTGACTCCTCACATTTGCTCCCATCACACCCCTCTTAGATCGTGTTCGGATAATTGCCCGCAATTAATTTTTCTATCCTTCTTCCTCTTTCTTCTTCCTTTTTTGGGTACTTGACGTACTTGGCGTTTTGGCGGTTCATTATTAAACCCCCAAAGAAACAAAATATTGATTCGCCAACAGTCTCATGGAGTTCGCGACTATACAAACAGGGAATTTTAGACAAATGAAGATGTTTTCAACAAAGCACAGACTAAATGGCTCGAATTAAGCCTTACCGACTTTGCAGTTGACTCCTAAATCGCCCGTATGCCATAGCCCTCGGTCTGCGCTTCACCCAATCTTCACAAACTCATCCTCACTGTAGATGTTAAATTCTACCTCCCTGCTTAAAGTTAATTTCAATTCCTTGACTTTTGAATGCCAAAGTGAGAAATTAACATCGCAGCCGACGAGCAGTCGCACTTCTAAATTTTGCTAATGGCTCTCAAGGGAGAATCAACTGCTGAAAAAAAACTAGAGGTTCCAAGTTTGACACTTTTTGGATAAAGTATGCCGTCTGCCCGATGAGAGTTCGATCGACTGAGCGTCTCAAGGCACCCTGAGAGCACCCTTGTCAGTTGAGCAGCCATCGCTGTGCAACACCTGAACCCTCTCAACGAACTCGCTGGGGATTCGGTTGTAGCAGACAAGCACCGACTTTCTTGCGTCGCCTTTCTCGGAACCGTGCAATCGCTAAACTCGCTGCGCCGTCGCTAAAGTAGCTTCCGAAGGTTGGATTTGATACTTTACGAGATTTGCCAGTTCTTGTAACTGATTAATCGCTTCTGCACCTTCTAGTTTCATGAGTTCGCGGTCGTCCCGCATCTCAGTCCAAGTGATACCGTAATCTGACACTAAAAATCGAATCAGATGGTTGTCCGTCAAACTGACCATAAATGAGGCACTGTTCATCTGACCCCCGCAAGTGTAGCAGGATGCCAGATAACCCCGATGCTCTAGCACGATCGCTAAAGCTTGGAGGTTCATTACCAGATCTTGAACGAATTTACGGTGTTGTTCTGCAAGTCTCAGAAACACAGTTCTCCTCCTATCACCACACCGTGTATTTTACATCCCATTTAATAATTTCTTAATAAGTGGGTATTTAGGTGCTGGTTCAGTATACGTTTAGTATGCTCAAAAAAAATCGGATTAGCGACCTCTTCAGCCTACCTATACTACATTAACCGAGTTGTGGTCGAAACGCAGTATCAGCAGCGACATTCAGCCTAAACAGGCTCTCGCGGGGGACTCCAGCCGGAAAATTTGCCTTCTGTCATGGCTGATTCAGCCGTCGGAGAGCCAAAGATACAAATAACTAATGATAGCAATCAAATTAGTTAAGTATAAGAGTTCAATCGCCCTGCGGATACTCGTCCCAAAGCGTCGTCGTCTGCCGCAAGCTCCGAAAATCCCCATTCCCCAAAATCAAGTGATCGAGCAGCGGAATCGACAAGAACTGCGCTCCGGCCAGCAACTGTCGCGTCAAAGCAATATCCTCCGGGCTTGGCTCCACAATCCCGGAGGGGTGATTGTGCGAGATAATCGCCCGCGTCGCCCCTTGGCGGATCACCTCCCGAAATATATCCCGTGGGTGAGCCAAAGTTTCCGTGGCTGTGCCGATCGTAATTACCTGAGTTCCCAGCAGCCGATTTTTCACATCCAGCAGCACCACAGCAAAGCGTTCCTGAGACTGCCACATCAAATCCTGACTCAGGGCATCCGCCGCCGCTTGCGGAGAGTCAACCACAGCCATTTCCGGCGGTCGCGACTGAAATACCCGCTTCCCTAACTCCACTGCAGCCAAAATCGAAGTCGCCTTAGCAGGGCCAATCCCGTGAATCTGCGTCAACTCCTGAACGCTAATAGTGCGTAGCACAGCCACAGGATCGCGGGAATGCAAACTCAACTGATTTAAAATATACTGTCCGAGCCCGACGGCGGAAAGTTTTCCGGGTCCCTGACCAGTACCCAGGAGAATTGCAATCAATTCTGCAGTCGCCAAACTTTTCGGCCCACCCGCCATCAACCGTTCCCGTGGCCGTTCACTCGTTGGCAAATCGACAATTCTCAAGCTGTAAGTCATAGCTGCACCCGCACCGCAAGCTCAACAATTACATGATTTTAGCCGATCGATTTGCGTTCTTCAATTCGTACAATCACCCAAAAAAGCCTTCATCATTAGCCGAGGCTGTTGGCAGATTAAATCTAACGCAGCGTTTCGCAAGCGATCGAGTCTCGATCTCGATCGAGCTTAAACGGATCGCCCGGATATGCCTCTAAAACTCGCTGCGCTTCAGCTTGATTCGCAAAGTCAGAACAGTTGCAATCCGAGTTAACGCAACTCGGAAAATCGGCACTTTTAACCTTCGGTTTAGAAGACTCATAAATAACTTTCTTGGTATCTTCCTTTGGGTGCTGTGTATCAAGAGCAATCTCTGCGGTTCGCTCAACAGATTTGACTGAAGATGGCAATTTGCGATCGGGCACTGGTTTGACAAGTGCAGGTGTGGCAGCAGAAATGGCAGGTTTCGGTGTTTGTGGCGGCGTTTTCACAGTCTTTGGGTTGGGTGTCTGCACTGCCAAAAGCGGTGACAGCTTAGCGGTTTGAGATGATACTAGCGGAGCGCTTGGGGCCGGAAGCGCCACTGAAACTTCCTGAGATGGAGGGGGTGCGGTGACGCCAACAAGCACAAACGAAGCCGCCATCAACCCCCCGTACATCGCGATCGATCGCTTGCGGGTTGGTGCGCCAACCCATTTCGGATTAACAATACCTAGGAAGAAGGCAGGGATAGACAATAGAAAGCTTAAGACGAAAAAATTAAACATAGCGATTTTTAGCAGTAAAAAAGAGAAGTCATCCAGGACGCAGCAACCGGGTTTCTTTTACCAAAATCCGAGGTAAAGCACGAATGATATCGGTTTAAACAAACTGAGTTCTTTAATCCCTGTGCGTCAGTCCTGAGAAGTTAACTTGCTTATTTATCTGCCGGTCAACTCACAAATCCCTATGATTTACGAAGTAAACTAGAATGTTGGACACCAGGCCATGGTGCAACCGGGTTTCTGAGTGTATTTCTCCTTACTAAGCCCACGATTTTTCCCTACAGTTCGCGATCGCACTCCGACGCCTATAAACCGGGGTTTTTAATTTCAGTAAATGAGTAGAACCAAGTATTGTTCTTAAAAAACTACGTTTCTGGCCCCAACCGGCAGTAAGTCCTGGTAAAATTTCTTGTAATGCTGCCAAAAAAGTGAAATGCATACCCAGCTACCTTCAGCGCAAAGGTTCGCTTACCCTAAATTCTAGCGATTCAGTTGAGGCCAGCAGCCCCGATGAAACTGGTTGTGGCGCCTTGGGTGCTGTAAGCCCAAGCAAAACGAACGAAACTGCCATCAAGCTGCCGTACAAGGCACTCGATCGCTTGCGAGTTGCCAGTCCCACCCATTGAGGATTTAGCAGACCCAGACAAAAAGCCGGTGTGGAAAACATGAAAGTTAATACAAACAAGCTGGACATCACGCACCTCCGACTACCGAATTGCAGCGATTAATTACTTTTATCTCCAATTAATAGCTCACAAATCCGCTTAAAAAAGTGGTAATTTAGGATTTATAACTTGAGAATTATTCATGTTTATCAAACAATAATAAATTTTCTTAAATCTATTACTTTAGGTAGTGGTTAAAAAAATAAGAGGTTTCTAATGAAGTCAAAAATTTAGCTTAAAATAGAAACTAAATTCCTTACTCAAAATATGAAAGTCCGCTTTAATGTAGTGCGCCAAAATCAAAACGAGGCTCCCCGGGTTCACACTTACACCCTAGATGTGGAAGAGAGCAATACCATCCTAGACTGCCTCAACAGTATTAAGTGGGAACACGACGGCACTTTAGCTTTTCGCAAAAATTGCCGAAATACAATTTGCGGCAGTTGTTCTATGCGAATTAACGGTCGCTCAGCATTAGCTTGCAAAGAAAATGTAGGCAGCGAACTGGCAAGACTGCAAAAAATAGCCGATTCCAGCTCAGCAGAAATACCTACCGATTTCATCCCAGAAATCACCGTCGCCCCAATGGGAAATATGCCGGTTATTAAAGATTTGGTTGTTGACATGACCAGTTTTTGGGACAACCTAGAAGCAGTTGAGCCCTATGTGAGCACCGCCTCGCGATCAATTCCAGAACGCGAATTTCTGCAAACTCCAGAAGAGCGATCGAAACTCGACCAAACCGGCAACTGCATCCTCTGCGGTGCGTGCTATTCTGAGTGCAACGCCCGCGAAGTCAACCCGGCATTTGTCGGCCCCCACGCCCTCGCCAAAGCTTACCGCACGATCGCCGATTCCCGCGACAGCGAAACCGAAAATCGGCTCGAAAAATACAACGAAGGCACCGCAGGCGTCTGGGGATGCACCCGCTGTTACTACTGCAACTCGGTTTGTCCGATGGAAGTCGCGCCGATGGATCAAATTGGTAAGATTAAACAAGAGATTCTCGATCGCAAAGACGACCAAGCCAGTCGATCGATCCGTCACCGCAAAGTCTTAATCGATCTCGTCAAAGAAGGCGGCTGGATAGACGAGCGCAAGTTTGGCATCGAAGTAGTAGGAAATTACTTCCGCGACGTTAAAGGTTTGCTGAGTCTGGGCCCGTTAGGTTTGAGAATGATCGCTCGCGGCAAGTTCCCGCTGTTTTTTGAGCCTTCTGAAGGTACCGAAACGGTGCGAAATCTGATTGAATCGGTTCAAAGCCTAGAAAAGTCAGCAGATTAGGCATGGGCTGTCATTTTCCTGGTAAATTACAAGTTGTGCGATCGTAAAGCTTCCCAAAAGTCATCACTCAAAACTCGAAACTTAAAACTTTTAAATGACTGCCAAAACTCCTCCATCCCCAAAACCGACAACCCCAAATACCCCACAACCAGAACCAGCCTTTGGGTGGAATGCCTATGCAGAACAAATCAACGGCCGATTTGCGATGGTGGGATTCGTGGGGCTTTTGCTGCTAGAATTCTTCACCCGCCAGGATTTTTTTACCTGGCTGGGTTTTCGTTAAATTAATCTAAATCAAGAAGGGAAGTTGAAAATTTATCGCTCTTTCAGCTTCCCTTCTACTTTTAAGAGTTATTTAAAATACAGTTTATCAAATTATAAATGCAAAATTATGACTTTTCTAGTTTCAGATAACACATGAAGGTACCAAAGTCGATCGCAGTTACTGGTAGTGCGATCGTTCTAGAATTATAGGGACACGGCAATGCCGTGCCCTGACTCCGAAGTTTCGTTTAAACTAATTCCCAGTTGTTTCGCGGACGGTCAAACTGTACTTGCCTCTACCTTTTGGAGGCGGATCGTAAGCATTGACAATAACCCGGTAGCGACCGTTCGCAGACAAGGTAACAGTAAGCTCTGAATTGGAATTTTGCTGCGTGGCATCATCATTTTCTGCAAGTAGCTCGCCCTGGGAGTTGAAAATAGCGAGATAAGTATCAAACTCGGTACTTTCTACGGTAACAACCACTTTCTGACCCTGAGTGCCTTCAAAGGTATACTCGTCGTACAAACTGCTGTCCGAAGGCAGTACAGAAGACTTAGCAGGGCTGAGTTCTCCGTTTTGCTCTAAAATAACCTTAGATGAACCCGCATCAGGACTCGGCGGAGGTTCTACAGTTGGGCTCTGAGTTGGCGAACTCTGTGGTGATGGCGAGGGGCTGGGGCTTGCTTGCGCTAAAACAGCCTTGTCAGCAGGCTTCGCGTTAGGTAAATTTTGAGGAATTTCTCCTGAAATGAGGGTGGAAATACTGTTAGCAACTCCACCTGAATTTGAAACTGGCAGGGAGAGAGTCGGCTTACCAGAAAAAGTAGCTACCAGAGCAATTGGCGCGATCGCCCAAAATCTAACTTGACGCATGAATTACCTCGATTTGCAACGAAGAAGGAAGTTCGGCAACGGATGAGTGTAACGGATTTAACGGATTGAAGAAGGAAGTTCGGCAACGAGCAATGTACGGGATTTAATGGATGGAAGGAAGTAGGAAGAAAAATAATTCGACCAATTCCCAATTACCAATTCCCAATTACCTATTCCCGATTACCAATTACCAATTACCCATTTTCACCGGACAGTTAGAGTGTAACGACCCCGGCCCGAAGCATCGTAAGCATTGACAATTACGCGGTAGCGACCCGTAGCGGGCAAAGTAACGCTTAGAAACGCATTTTTAGTCGAATCGCTCGCATCGTCATTTTCTGCCACTAATCGGCTATTAGGGCCAAAGATAGCCACATAGGGATCAAAATCTGTGCTTTCGAGGGAAATGGTTACAGACTGACCCGATCGACCTTCAAAAGTATACTCGCGATACAGACTGTTGTCAGACGGCAATACTGGACCGCCTGCGACTAAAGCGCCTTCTTCTTGCAAAATCGCCCGAGAAGGCGCGGTAGGAGCACTCGCTTTTAGTTCTAACGTATAAGCCCCTGACTGCCTAGCTTCATAGGAATTTGCCACTAACGTGTAAGTCCCGTCTGCAGGCAGCCTGACTGTAATTCTGGCGTCTTTACTGCCTGCCCCGTCATCATCTTGCGCGATTTCGCGCTGGTTGGGTCCGAGCAAAATTAAATAAGGGTCAATTTCTTGACTTTTCATTTCTATTGTGATTTGCTGGCCCGCTTTTCCCTCAAAGGAGTAGAGGTCAAAAAAGCTGTTGTCTGCGGGCAGCACGCTAGACTGGTTGGTGAGTTTGCCGCTGAGGGCGGGCCCGTTTAACGCAACTTTTTGAGGTGATTTGTTGCCAAAGGGCGATCGGGTTTGACCCACGCGGGGAGCTCGCCCTTCTCGTACCGCTGTCAGGAAAGCGGGTACTTTGTCTGCTGAAATTGCAAAACCGATACCAATATTACCTCCGCCCCGACCGCGAGTAAAAATAGAAGTATTGACGCCGATTAATTCTCCTGAACTGTTTAGCAGTGGACCTCCTGAATTGCCGGGATTGATGGCGGCGTCGGTTTGAATTAAGCCTCGCTGCTGGTCGATGCGACTGACGATTCCGACTGTAAAAGTACCTTGAAATTGACCGAAGGGATTGCCGATCGCAAATGCTTGTTGCCCGACTTTCACCGAACCGGGACGGGCTAAAGGAATGGTGGGCAAATTATTTTGACCGCGAATCTTAACCACGGCTAAGTCTAGACCTTCTTCACCGAATCCAACGACATCGGCGACAAGTTTTCTGCCGTCTGACAAAATGATATTGACTGTACCGCCTGCGGCAACAACGTGGGCGTTCGTTAACACCATGCCGTCGGGGCTGATAATTGTGCCGCTACCGTTAGATTTATCTGTATCGACGGTAACAACCGCCGGACTAGCCTTTTCGTAGACCCGAATATTGGTTTGTTCTTCGACATTTTGGGCGATCGCACCTTGGGAATGCACCGAGTTAAATTCCGTTAAATCTGTTGATTGCCGCACAGGGGATGTCGTAACAACCGCAGCAGTGCTCGCTGTTACCCCAACCGTTAAAATTCCCGATACTGCTAAACTTAGAAGTTTGAAATTCATGGCTATCGATTATTATTTAGCGATCGGTAGCTAGGAATTAGGTTTTGTGGCTAACCGCTAACTACCTTCTCTAATTATTTTAGGACTTGCACCACGGTAGTGACATTTCTCACGCCGGTTCTCCAATTCGGGAATCTGAATCAGCGGCTAAATACTTAAAATTAGCTTCTCGTACAGCAGCGTCCTCATTGCCGTAGAAAAAAGACAGCAAAGCAAAGCGCTGACCACTAATCACGGCAGTGGCTTCATGCAGCAAAGAACACGAAAAAATAATCGCCGTGCCAGAATCGCCTTTATAACCGTGCGGCGCGTACTCTGGAAACCGTAAAAATCCCCCCGTGTACTCTCCCACATTCAAGTTTAGCGTCATAGCAAACCTACGGTGCATCGTAGCTTTGCTAGTGTTGTCGCGGTGCGGTCGAAAATAACCGCCGCTGTCAGCATCGTAACAACCTATCAAATACCGTTCAAACCTAGTGATTGTAAATTGAAAAGCTTTCTCTACTTCCGGCCGCACCCGGCGTAGAATAATCGCATTCAACTGTTGCTGGAAATCCTCGTCTTGAATAAAGAAATCTCGGCGCTTCTTAAAAGTGTCGTCGTGCAAGCCAACTGTTTTCCCGCCGATTTGCCTCATAAAGCCCGAGGGACTGCCACCATTAGCTTTGTACATATCGATCAAACTGCGGCAAGAAGCTTTGTCCAAAACGTTAGGAATTACCAACACCGGGGCGTGGCGAGTGGCCGCTCGGGCTTCCTCAATGGGGGGTAAAGTTTTGAGAAAATCTAATACTTGTTGGGCGTGTTGGTGCGGTTCGCCCATGGGCAAAATATTAATTACCTGAAGGTTTTCGTTGAGAACAAAAGTTTGTGGTGCATAGTGAACTCCGGCAACTCCATTTTCTTCGACATCTCGGAAAACAGCGTACTGCTGACTGACTTTTTTATCTAAGTCCCAGAAAAAGATGAATGACGGAGCAATTGTTGTTGGTCTGTCTAGTTCTTTGTCTGCTGGGTCAACGCTGACTCCGAACCTCGGTACTTGCAAGCTTCGGAATTCTTCTGAGAGATATTGAAAGCTTTTGAGGATAACTTGGATTTGTTCAAAAGCTGCGCTGGCAAAGAAAAAGAGGACGACTCGCCGCCCGCCAACAGTCGGGAAATGAAATAAGGGGTTATTTGTAGAAGGAATGGAAAACCAGGGAGCCGGATCTCCTATTTCGAGTAATGGCATCTTGCTGATTTAAGATTGGGGATTTTATATTTAGATTATTATGCTGTCGATTAGTTCCACAGATTCGGTATGTCAAAATAATTAAAAAAAAATTAGCTTTTATTTGTGTATATTTGCGTTGGGCTGGGGTTTTACCCTCGCAATTTACACTTTTTTTAATCACTTTAATATCTAAAAATAAGTAGATGGGCATCAATAAACGCAACTTATTTTTTTGCTGGCGGGCACCAGAAAAGTTTAGTTCCACCCATCTACTTAGTGTTTGCCTATTTGTCGAAACTGGGGGAATTATCCGGTTGGTCTTCCGGGTATTCTACAGGTCGATACTCCACGTAGTCTGACGGCGGTGCTTCAACGTCGCGGTTGCTGGGGCGAGACCTGGATGATTCCGTAGGACGGGGTTTTTTGGTTCTCGGCGGCGTATCGGAACTACGGTTTTCCGAAGCTGGGGGGCGACTGCTGCGGCTGCGGGTCGGTCTTTCTTCGGGGGTGTCTGAAACGTCCCAGTTGTCAGACCCTTGAGTGGGCGCGGCTTCTGGGCGAGAGGGACGTTTGCGAGACGACGATCGATCCGGCGAGTCGGGCTTGGACGTGTTAACGCTGCCGTTGCGATTCGAGGGGCGGCGACGGGGTTCGTCATCGTAGGCTTCCCGGGACGAACGGTAGTCTTGGCTGCCTCTAATCCGGGGACGCTGCGGATAGTCTTCTTCGGGTTCTAGCTGCTCCATGTCGGCATCGTAGCCGTCGTAACCGTAGGCGTTGCTGACCGGTCGGTCTTCATCTATATATTGGGCGCGACTTTTGGCTTGGGCTGTGGTCGCTCCTCGCAGTTTAATGCTTTCTGCTGCAAAAAATATGGCCGAACCGGTGAGCAGAAATTGACCGAATGCCAGAATAGGGTCAAGCCGCCATCCTTGAAATAACAGAATGCCGCCGCACAGCAGGCCGACTGCTGCAAAAAAAATATCGTGGTCTCGGGCTAGTTTGGGACGCCACGATCGCAGAAAATACAGTCCTGCCCCTGCTACTGCTAGGATGATCCCTAACAGGCTGCTCCAGTTCAATCCTAAATTGACCATTAGCCTATCTCCTATGTCTTTCCTATGTTAGCGAGTTAGATTTTACATCTATCATTAAGTCTGTCAGCCCGACTGTGCTTTCTGGGGCAGCGTCCGGTCAGGGTTTCAGCTTGGGAAGTGAGTATAATAATGAGTTTAACGGGAAAAAACCTCAGCTTGGCAGTCAACCGAAGGTTTTGCCTTGACAGTTGCTGGCAGCCGAGGTTTCTCGGATCGGGGAAATGCCCGACGTGCAGGCGAAAATTGAGTTTCACGCCGGACTTAAAGACCTGCGGACTTTTTAGGTGCGCTTGATTTTGTCTTTTTGGCTGATGAAGATCAGGGCGATCGTTGCTGGAATCACTACCACTGTCACGCCGACCAGCAGGCTGTACAAAAAGTTCGCGAGAGAAGGAGTCATAGATTCAAAGCCTTTGTTACAACAATTTGATTTTTATTAATTTTATACTTTCGATCGCACCTGTGAAACGGTTAAAATTATGAACGGCTGACTTAACAAAACTTAAAATTTCGAGATAAGACCCATGACTGGTATTACCGTTGCAAGTTGGATTCTGGGCTCTGTCCTAGTCGTGATGACCTTGCTGTTTATTTTTCGGATCGTCCTGACTTGGTATCCCGAGGTGAATCTGAGCAAATTGCCGTTGAGTCTGATTGCTTGGCCTACGGAACCTTTTTTAGCCGTAACTAGAAAGATTGTACCGCCGATCGGCGGGGTGGACATTACGCCGATTATTTGGGTGGGTATCTGTAGCTTGCTGCGAGAAATGATTCTCGGTCAGCAAGGGCTGCTGACGATGATGATGTAATAGTCAGTTGGCGGGCATCGGGCATCGGGCATCGGGCATGGATTAGTCGCCACCCACTGCTAACTGCCAACTGACTACTGACTAATGACTGTTTTGGTTCAAGAACTGTTCGACGAAATTCGTGTAAACTTCGCCGTTGAGAAACTCGGGGGAATCGAGAATTTTTTGGTGGAAGCTGAGGGTGGTAGGAACGCCGGTGATGGCGCACTCCCGCAATGCCCGTTTCATCCTGCGGATGGCTGTCGGTCGATCGCGCCCCCATACAATTACTTTACCGATTAAAGAATCGTAGTAAGCGGGTATTTCGTAATCTGTGTAAACGTGAGAGTCCATCCGCACGCCGGGGCCACCGGGAGGCAAATAACCGCTGATTATGCCGGGGTGGGGCCGGAAATTGCGATCGGGATCTTCGGCGTTGATGCGACACTCGATCGCGTGGCCGTTGAGAATTACTTGGTTTTGTTTGATTTGCAGCTTTTCTCCTTGGGCGATGCGGATTTGTTCGGCTATCAAGTCGAGGCCTGTAATCATCTCGGTGACGGGATGTTCTACTTGGATGCGGGTGTTCATTTCCATGAAGTAGAACTTGCCCGATTTGTCAAGCAGAAATTCGACAGTGCCGGCACCTGTGTAGTTGATGGATTTGGCGGCGGCAATGGCGGCGTGACCCATTTGATCTCGCAGTTTCTGGCTGAGGGCTGGGCTGGGGGCTTCTTCGAGGAGTTTCTGATGTCGGCGCTGAATCGAACAATCTCTCTCGCCGAGGTGGATGACGTTACCGTAGTTGTCGGCGAGGATTTGGATTTCGATATGCCGGGGTTTTTCGATGAATTTTTCCAGGTAAAGTCCGGGGTTGCCGAAGGCTGCATCGGCTTCGCCTTGGGCTGCTGAGAATAGTTTGGGGAGTTCCGAGGGTTCTCTAACTAGCCTCATCCCGCGGCCTCCACCGCCGGCGGTGGCTTTGATCATCACAGGATAGCCGATGTCGCGGGCGATCGACAAAGCTTCGCGATCGTCTGCCAGCAATCCCTCGCTACCGGGAACTGTGGGGACTTTCACCCGCTGCATAGTTTCTTTGGCGGTAGATTTGTCGCCCATCGCCCGCATCGCGGCAGCAGAAGGGCCGATGAAGGTAATTTGATGGTCGGCGCAGATTTCGGCAAATCGGGCATTTTCCGAGAGGAAGCCGTAGCCTGGGTGAATGGCTGCGGCGTTGCGCGTCAGGGCGGCCGCGATGATGTTGGGGATGTTTAAATAGCTTTTGCTGCTGGTGGGGGGGCCGATGCAAACGGCTTCGTCTGCCAACTGGACGTGCAGGGCGTGTTTATCTACGGTGGAGTGAACGGCGACCGTGGCAATCCCCATTTCCTCGCAGGTGCGCAGTATGCGGAGAGCTATTTCTCCCCGATTAGCGATTAAAATTTTCGAGAACCCCATCTTCGCTGCTTAATTCACTCAATATTCTGTACAATAATGCCTTTCGGTATGTTCTGGATAATCGTTTTCCAGAAATTGTTCACAAAAATTTATTTTACATTTGGCTGGTAGTGGTGCTATGATTGTAAATCGGCGGTGCAAAAGGGCAAGTCACAAGTTAAATGTCAGGAACCTCAACCTGTGAATCTTTAACTCGTAACGCAAAAATCCCGGAGATTGCCAGAAAGAGCGGATGTGGCGGAATTGGTATACGCGCACGCTTGAGGTGCGTGTGGCATTATGTCCTTGCGAGTTCGAGTCTCGCCATCCGCATTGAATATATAAAACAACTGTTGACAGTTTTGGCTGTTGGCAGTTGTTTTGTATTGAGTGGTTTTTCTAGAAAGTCGATCGAGTTTTAGATGGGATTCTCGAAAACTCGATCGAACTAAGCATTCTTTAACTGTCGATCGACAATTGTGTTTGAATTAAAAACATAGATACTTATCGTTTGTCAAGTAGAATGGGGTTAGTTAGGTTCCGCATCCGAGAGTTTGCTGACGAAAAAGGATGGACACTAAAGGATGTTGCCGATCGATCGGAGGTTCCGTACAGCACAGTCAGGCACTATGCTAGTTAGGAAGGATTAGCAACGGTTGATATCACATCAATTCAAAAGATAGCTCGCACCCTCAATGTTTTTATTGAAGAGTTGATGGATGTTGTCAAAGAGTAAACAGATTGATCGGTAAGTCGCGAGAATATGACTGCGAAAATGTAATTAACAAAGAAAGCAGAGGGCGATTACACATCCCGAGAGGGGAGTTGATTTTGGGGACTAGGTAAACTTGTCTGCTGAGGTGAGGATTTAGCCTTGAGGTGGCGTTTAGTGAAAAACCAAGCCAACCATCCCAAGCCTCCACCGCCTAAACAACTAAGTACAACGGCAATAATGAAGGGATGCGGGGGTAGCAGAGGATGTTGGGGAGAAGGGAAATCCCAAGGTTTTTCGATTAAGGGGTAGCCGGCTGCTAAGATTCCGGCAAAGCCGACTCCGACACCGATGCCGGTACCGACTGCTTGAATCGTGTTTTGTAAATTGCGCTCTTTTTCTTTTTCTTTTTCCTCATTATCCTGTAAAGTTTGTTGCCGTTGGCGATCGCACTTGGCTTGTTCTATTTCCACCAAACCCCGCAATGTATTGATAAATTCGCCGATCAAGTCTTTACCCGGCTGGATATAACTGAGGTAGGTTTCTATTTGGTCGAGATAGCGCTTGCAGGTATTTTCGCCAAACTCTCGCCAACTGGGAATATCGCCCGGTTGCCAGAATTTTTGTAAGTAAGTTTGATAGTTGAGCTGATTGGTTTTGATTGTGGTATAATGCCCTTGCAGATTTCGCAGTTGCCGTTGATACTGCATTGATAGTTCTGGCATTGATTCCAGAAGTTTTTGCAGTTCTTCTAATGGCTTATTTTGCGTGAATTCTTTAATCTTTGCTTCTATGTCACTATATGCTTTTCTGGCTTTACTGTAACTTTCTTGCGCTTGTTGGTAAACATATTCAATTTTGTGGCGAGTCAAGAGTGAGTTAAATAAATCGTCATAAACAGAGTTTACATCTGGAGATATCCCTTGATTGTCGATCCAAACTAAAATCCGATAGAGTTTTTTGGGTGGATTGGCTTGGCTAATTTCATATTCAAATAAGGGAACTTTGAGCAAGTTACCTTTATCGACTAATCCAAATGTAAAGTTAGTGTTTTTTAGCAGATTTCTCACTAATTCATCAGCTACGCCTTGACATTCTGTATCAGGTATTTCTGTTTCTCCGTAAAGCCAGATGGTTTCACCGAGAGTGTTTTCCGAACATTCTAAGAAAAGGCTGCTAGGTTCAAATAAATCGATTTCTGCTGCTGCGACATCTCGGTCATCATCGGCGGGAGATAAAGTTAGATCGAAAGCGTAGGTATCGTGCCATAGAAAGGGTTGCAGATTCCCGCTAATCGCTAATTGATTTTGGTGAATCGCAGTAAGTGCGATCGGCAGTTGTTCTTTGGTTAGCCATTGATTGATTAAATTTAAGCTTTTTGTCTGATGTTTGAAAGCCTGGGATTCTTCATCAAATTCGTAGCAAACTAATTTAGATTTTAAATGTTTGAGTTCAGTGAAAGGCAGTTTTTCACTTACTTTAATCAGATTTTTCCAAATAAAATCGGCTGTAGGTGAAACTCGATTTGGAGGTTCAGCTAAAGTCTGATTGAGATGGAAATAACAAACACTGATACTAAAATTTTTCATGGAGAAGACGGCGTATCTTGATTTGCTTCAGGAGGTTTTTCCGCAGCTATCGTCAGATTTTCTAGGGTTTCTTTCAAACTTTGACTTTGCTGTCCCGGTTTAGTGGGTGATTGCCCTTTATTGGGTAATTTAACTTCCTCTGATTTCATCACGTTAGCCTTGTATTCAAACTTAATTGCTGGCTTATCTTGCAGCCAATTTTCAATAAGTTCGACATTTTTGTCATCATTGTCTGTTAATTCAGCTTTGAGAGCAGCTAGGGCATATCTCAAGTTAAAATATAAATCTGATTGAATTAATTGCTGGAAAATTTCTATTTTGTTGCTGCTATTAGTCATGTTTTGATCTCCTTTGCCAGCCGCACAGAAGCCGGCCCAATGAAAGGGGTTTTGATAGATTTTAGCACAGACTCCTTGAGTTGCTTTGTCCTTTTCCAGGAGGCATTGTAAGGTTCCTCGCCAGTCAGTGTCTAGGAGGTGACATTGGTTTGTCCAGTCGAGGAACCCTTGGATGTCGGTGTTTCGCATCCAGATTTGGGCTTGGCTTAATGCTAGGGCGAATTTACCGGGTTGGTGGTAGAGGTTTTCGTAGGTTTTGATCAGTAAAATTGCTGTCGAAAGGGGGTGTACTGACCACAGGCTGACGTATAAACTGGGACTTCCAGCTAGTAGGAAACCGCTGGTGAGGCTGATGTATTCGTCGGTGTTGTCGAGTTGGACTTGTCCGGTTTCGCAGGCGGAAAGGGTGACGAGGCTGCATTCACTGAGGTTGAAATAGCGGATGATTTCTTCTAGGGTGAGAGTACCATCATATAGCTGTAAACCAGATTTTAGCGGTGCGTTGGGGTCGAAGAAACCGTGACAGGAAAAGAACAGATGATGGCTGTCGGCGACTTTTTCGGCTATTTCTAATTTTGACTCTGATTTTTCGCCTTTTTTGGCATCTTGTTTAGCAAAAATTTCTGGGCTGGGGAAAATGTTTTTGATGCTTTGTACTTCCATCTCCGCAGCCGTTAAGTCATTTGTGGGGTTTTGAATGGCGAATAACTTATCGAAGTTACGGCGTTTGTATTTTTGGACGTGGTGCAATAGCTGACAACTGGGGGCGTAGGAAACTCCATTATCGAAGCAGTCAACGAGACAGGGATTCAGGGGGCACTTTTGGTTGTTTGGGTGAAAGCGCTGCCAATTTTCCCTACTCACCGGAAGGGCGTGGAGAGGGAACAGGTGCAAGTAGCGGTGGGGAATCAGGATTAGTTTATCGCAGGTTGCGGGGATGTTTTTAACTATTTCATTAATGTGGAGAATTTGGGCTAGGTTTGCTAGTTTGGTTTCTAGGCTATTTTGCCATTCTTGACGGTTAATGTAATAATTTTCTAAATATTCAATTCCCCAATCAATTAGTTTTTCTAAATCTTGCGGTGATGATTGCCAAAATCCGATCCCCCCTGCCCCCGTTAATAAGGGGGGTTCTGAATTTCGATCGGGTTCGCTGTGAGATAACTGTGTAACTTCTAATTGATTCTCTCCCATTTTCAAGGGGGATTCCCATCTCTCTTCCTCCCCCCTTATTAAGGGGGGCTGGGCGGGATCGTTCGCGATGATGAAAGCACAAAAACTCTGGCGCAAAATGTACCATTCTACAAGGGCTGTTTTTTCATCGGCTAACTTCTGAATTTCACCAAATTTGAGAGGTGTATAGGGATATTTTGCAGCTAAATCTTGGCGCAGTTGGTTGATGAAGTCATAATTTTTTTCTTCAGATTGTTTTAACCGTTGATTTTCTTCGGCAATTCTCAGTCTTAACTGTTGCAACTCTTGGCGCACTTGGGGGGGGATTTCTCCTTTGGGATACAAATCTTTCACTGACAGCAACTCGATTAAGTTTTGCCCCTTGGAACGTTCGGCATATTCCACAGCTTCGGTGTAGCGTTGCAGTTCGATGCAAACTTCTACCATGCCCAGATATATTTGGTTGTATTCTTCGGCTAATTTCTGTTTGCTTTCATCCCCAGATTGAATCTCGCCCCGTAAAAAGTCTACTGTTTCAATCGCTGAGACATATTTATCATAAGCGAGTTGCCATTGCTGGTTACTTTGGTAAAGATTACCTAAATTAGATAAAATATCTGTATGTTCTTGTGGGAAAGCCTCGCGAGTTCTAATAGTTAAAGCATTGTGGAAACACTTTTTCGCCAGTTCGATATTCTCTGCTTTCTCTCCCCTGATTCTGTCACAGTAGGCAGAAGCCAGATTATTTTGCGTCTGGGCCCAATATTCGGGAAAAGCTTCGCGGGTGTGGAGGGACTATGCAGCAGTGTAAGATGCGATCGCCAGTTCGATATTCTCTGCTTTCTCTCCCCTAATTCTGTCACTGTAGGCTGCTGCCAGATTATGTTGGGTCTGGGCCCAATTTTCGGGAAAGGCATCGCGGGTGTAGACGGTTAATGCAGCAGTGCAAGATGCGATCGCCAGTTCGATATTCTGAGCTTTCTCTCCCCTGATTCTGTTACGGTAGGCTTCTCCCAGATTATTTTGCGTCGCTGCCCAATTTTCGGGAAAGGCATCGCGGGTGTAGACGGTTAATGCAGCAGTGTAAAATGCGATCGCCAGTTCGATATTCTGAGCTGTCTCTCCCCTGATTCTGTAAGTGTAGGCTGCTGCCAAATTATTTTGCGTCCTTGCCCAATATTCGGGAAAGGCATCGCGGGTGTAGACGGTTAATGCAGCAGTGCAAGATGCGATCGCCAGTTCGATATTCTGTGCTTTCTCTCCCCTGATTCTGTAAGTGTAGGCTGCTGCCAGATTATTTTGCGTCAGAGCCCAATTTTCGGGAAAGGCATCGCGGGTGTAGACGGTTAATGCAGCAGTGTAAGATGCGATCGCCATTTCGATATTCTCTGCTTTCTCTCCCCTAATTCTGTCACTGTAGGCAATTCCCAGATTATTTTGCGTCTGGGCCCAATCTTGGGGAAAGGCATCGCGGGTGCGAACGGACAATGCAGCAGTGTAAGATGCGAGCGCAACTTCGATATTCTCTGCTTTCTCTCCCCTAATTCTTTCACAGTAGGCAGAAGCCAGATTATTTTGCGTCCTTGCCCAATATTCGGGAAAAGCTTCCCGGGTGTAGACGGTTAATGCAGCAGTGTAAGATGCGATCGCACTTTCGATATTCTCTGCTTTATCTCCCCTGATTCTGCCCCTGTAGGCAGAAGCCAGATTATTTTGCGTCCTTGCCCAATCTTGGGGAAAGGCATCGCGGGTGTAGACGGTTAATGCAGCAGTGTAAGATGCGATCGCCAGTTCGATATTCTGTGCTTTCTCTCCCCTGATTCTGTAAGTGTAGGCTGCTGCCAGATTATTTTGCGTCAGAGCCCATTTTTCGGGAAAGGCTTCGCGGGTGCGGACGGACAATGCAGCAGTGTAAGATGCGATCGCCCGTTCGATATTCTGAGCTTTCTCTCCCCTGATTCTGTTACTGTAGGCATTTGCCAGATTATTTTGCGTCCTTGCCCAATTTTCGCTTCCCGGTTCCGAATTCTTTAAAAGTATTTGATAACCAGTAATTGCAATTTCAAGATTATTCGCTCTTTTCCCCAGCGGAAAGTCACTGATATGAATACTCAAGTTTCCCATGTCGCCGAGAATAGATTCAATTGCTTCGGGATGTTCGGCAATAAAATTCGGGACCACTAGCTGTAAAATCTCGGCAAAACGGTCATTGAGGAGATGTTGCCTCCCGGCCAGCATGGGGTAAATTATTTTAATATCGCCCTTGCTATCTTTTTCTGCTTGCAATAAGTCTCCGATAAACTTTGCATACTCTTGGGGATTTTTACCTTCAGAGTTATCGCTATCTCCCTCATCATTCATCCCCAAGAATTGCCCTAGCTGACTGGCCAATTTCCGTAAAAAATTCGCGTCATTTTCCTGTCCTTCCTCTGCCAGGTTTTCTGCTACTACCTTGCAAACTTGCAGAAACCCCGAATCTACCAATTCTAAGTTATCCTGTAAAATCTGCGGTTCCTCACCGTTGGGGCAATTCAGGAGTGTCTCAATCAATTGCTGATAAGCTTGGGCGCGGGTTTCTTCCATTGTGGGGAGTTGTCAGTAACACCGATGTTTATTTTACCATGATTCGATGAGTGGCCAGAAACCGGGTTTTTTCGAGAATATTTGGTTACAGGCGAAGAGATGGGAAAAAACCCGGTTTCTAAAGATTGTGAACCGCAGATGTCGGCGGATATACGCTGATGGACGCAGATGAATTTAGTCGATAGGGGCGGGTTTATGAGTTTGTTAGTTTTCGGCAATTATTGCGAGTAAAAACCGCCCCTACAGGAGAAATGGTAAAAAACCGGGTTTCTTCTAATTTTGCGCTAATTCTGGCGGCCGGCCCATTAAACCGGTCATCAAGCGCAAGGCTAAAAACCTCACAGGGGGAATTGTCCGCAAACACCACAATCCAAAGCGGCGAAATGCTACAATTGGCAGCCAAGTATTAGAAAATAATCTGTCTAGAAAATCAGTAAATCCTAACACGATTAAATTCTCTTTTTTGCGCCAGTTGTGATACCGTTTCAATACTCGCAAGTCGCCGATGTCTTCGCCTTTTTGGTGCGCTTGCTGCAAGATTTGGGCGATCGCCCCAGCGTCTCGAATGCCCATATTCAATCCCTGGCCGCCGACGGGATGGCAGCAGTGGGCGGCATCGCCAATTAGTGCTAATCTGGGCAAAACGTAGCGATCGCTCTGCATTAACTGCACCGGAAACAAAAAGCGATCGCTCTCCAATTCCAAACGCCCCAAAAGCCCGCCCGTGCGCTGTTCCAACAAAGTCAAAAACTCTGTTTCATCCATTTGTTGCAAAGCTTTTGCTTCCGCGTGGGGTGCTGTCCAAACTACTTGACAGCGGTTCCCAGGTAATGGTAAAACTCCCATCGGGCCGCTCGGCCAAAAGCGCTCAAAAGCGATATCGTTGTGCGGTTTTTCTGCTTTAATAGTGATGGCAACGCAGGATTGCCAGTATTTCCAGCCGCGAGTGCTGATGTTGGCTTCGGTGCGGATGCGCGATCGCGAACCGTCGGCGGCGACTAATAATTTGCTGCGAATTGTCCGAGTTTCGCCGTGTTGTTTGACTTCTATTTCGGCGCAATGAGTTAAATATTTTACCTCGACTACTTCCGCCGGACAAACCCAACTAAAATTCGGGTTTTTTGCCAAACATTCCTGCAAAGCTGACAGCATTACTCGGTGCTCGCCAACGTAACCTAAAGCTGCTTTTGGTACGGGCAATTTGCCAGTATTTCCCAAATCCGGGCGGTGGAATTCGACGACGCCCGGATAGTCGCCGTCGCAGAGGCTAATTTGCTCGAAGGTGGTGATTTGCGGCAAGATTTGTTGCCACACGCCGATACCTTCTAAGATCATTCCTGATAGCAGGGTGATTGCATAGGCTTGTTTTTTGGCTGCGGCGGCTGCGGGGAGTTGGGTTTCAATTATTGCTATTTTTAAGCCGGAATCTTTTAAGGCGCTGGCTAAGGTGGCCCCGACTATGCCACCTCCGACGATGGCTATGTCAAAGTCGAGTGTCTGTGTTTGGAGGGGGGCCGCTGTTGAAGAAAGTTGGTTTACAGGCATTTTCAAGGGATTTTGTCAAAGTTAATTGGATTGTTACTTTGTTATTGTAAAGAATTATTTCGATTTAGGGCGATCGAGCGATGGAGACGGGAGATGGGAGACGGGGAGACGTTGAGAAATTTATGATTAATGACAACCATCAACGATCAACTGCCCACTATCCACTGCCAACAGCCAACAGTCAACAGTCAACTGTCAACTGTCAACTGTCTAATGACTAATGACCATTTCCTTTGTGTTTTCGGTAGCCAGCGCTGATACTTCCTGGCAAATGGGAATCTCGATGACAAACTCTGCACCTTCCCCGGACGTGGAAATACACTGCAATTTGCCTCGGTGTTTTTCAACTATAATCTGATAGCTGATTGAGAGTCCCAAGCCTGTGCCTTTGCCGACGGGTTTAGTAGTAAAAAATGGGTCGAACAACTTGCCAATAACTTCTTGATTGATTCCCATTCCGTTATCTGCAATGCGAATTGTTACTGTGTCTGAATTGGCACTGGTGCTAATCCGAATTCTGTTGTGGCGAGAATATATTTCTTGTGAAGAATGAGTGCTGTTGTAGTCTTCGAGGGCGTCGATCGCATTTCCTAAAAGATTCATAAATACTTGATTGAGCTGACCTACATAGCACTCGACTTTTGGAAAATTGCCGTATTCTTTGATAATCTCAATAGCGGGACGAAGTACATTAGCTTTGATCCGGTGCTGCAAAATTAGCAAAGTGCTTTCGATTCCTTCATGAATGTCTACTCGCTTCATCTGCGATTCGTCGAGTCTGGAAAAGTTGCGTAAGGATACAACTAAGTCGCGGATGCGATCGGCTCCTACTTTCATTGATTCCAAAATCTTCGTAAAGTCTTCCATTAAGTAATCAACTTCAATATCTTCGGCTGCCTCTACAATTTCTGGGACGGGATTTGGGTATTTTTCCTGGTAAAGATGGAGCAAACCGAGCAAGTCTGTGGCGTATTGGCTGGCGTGCGTGATGTTGCCGTAGATGAAGTTAATCGGATTGTTAATTTCGTGGGCGACGCCGGCGACTAGCTGCCCGAGAGAAGAGATTTTTTCGGTTTGGATGAGTTGAGTTTGTGCTTGGTGCAACTCGTGGACAGCTTTTTCGAGCTCGGCTGCTTGCGATCGATACTGTCCCTCCGACTGCTTGAGTGCTTCCAAAACTTGGACTCGATCGCTAATGTCGGTGTGAGTTCCCACCCACTCGCGAACGCTACCGTCGGTTGCCAAAAGAGGGACACCCCGCACCCAGAAGTGTCTGTAGCTGCCGTCTGCGGCTCGCAAGCGGTGCTCGACTTCGTAGAGACTTTTTGTTTCTATTGCCCGCATCCAAGCTTGTATTGTGCGATCGCGGTCTTCTGGGTGTACTGCTTGTATCCAGTTGTCCTTCTTTTCAAAGCTGATGCCCGTATAAGCTATCCAGTCAGGCTGAGGCCTGTCGAAGATTCCGTTAGCGTCTGTCATCCAAACCATCTGTGCGGTTGCCATTGCCAGCGATCGATATCTTTCCTCACTCAGGCGCACAAATTCTTCGGCTTGCCGGCTGGCTGTCACGTCGCGCAAAATAGCTGTGAATATGATTTCGCCTGCCACATGGAGTTTGGAAATAGAAGCTTCGGCGGGAAATTCCGTACCGTCTCGGCGGCGGGCGAAAATTTCTTTCCGGTTGCTCATGTTTCGGGCTTGTTTAACGCCGCCGCCGAAATTACTGACGAGGACACTGTGAGGGGCAGCAAAAGCTTCGGGCAACAGCAGACTCAGGGATTGCCCGATCGCCTCAGCCGCCGTCCACCCAAAAATCCTTTCTGCACCTTGGTTGAACAAGATAATTTTTTGCTCAGCATCCACGGAAATAATCGCGTCGTCGGCAATTTCTACAATGCCGGCGAAACGAGCTTGAGACAGTTGCAGGGCTTTTTCAGCGTGTTTGCGATCGCTAATGTCGCGGGCGATCGTCGAAATGTATGTGAGTTTGTCGTCCGGTGCGGAGTGGGAGATGAGGACTTGGCTGACGGGAATTTCGAGTCCCGATGTTGACAGGAAGGTGGTTTCTCCGCTCCAAAAGCCTTCGGAAACAGCGGTGGCGATCGCTTGTTTCAAAGTGCTGTAGTCTGACGCTGCCGTGAATTCTAGAACTTGTCGCTTGGATATATCTTCGTTTTCGCCTATACCCACCATTTTTCTGCCGGCTTTGTTAATGTAAATGGCGCGTCCTTCGAGGTTGTAAGTACCTACAAAATCAGGGGTTGCTTCCAGAATTGCTGCCAGACTTCTGTTGGCGATTTCGGCTTTTTTGCTTTCAGTAATATCCCGCGCGATGGTAACTATACCGCTAATATTTCCTAGTCCGTCCCGGTAAGCACTTTTTGTAGAAAGAAATATCCTCAAATTTCCTTTTACTGGCAGCTCTTCTTCAATTACTTGCGTTGTGCCGGCTGCCATAATTGGGCGATCGGTTTTTCTAATTTTGCCTGCAATTTCCGGGTGAAACAACTCGCTGTCATCTCTGCCGATAATGTGGTCTACAGACTTGCCAATTATACTTGCTCCCGCAGCATTGAGCATCAGGTAACGGCCCTGAATATCTTTGACAAATAGGGCTGCTGGCGTACTATTGATGACGGCAAGCAACAGGTTGTAGTTTTTTTGAAGTTCCTGCTTAGTTGTTTTAGTGTCGAAAATTTGCTCCTGCAATTGGTCATTAGCGAGTTGCAGTTGGAGAGTCCGTTTCTCAACTTGAGTTTCTAATTCTGATTTAGCTTTCCTCAGTCCCAGTTCCGCGCGATAGCGCTTCCGGTCTGCGCTGCAAAGAGTTTTGGCGTTCTGCCAAATCAGAACTGTAAAAATAATCACGTTCAATACGCTTAACAGCGATATCCCTACCTCCGGTGTATAGGCTTGTAACCGCTCTCCCGATATGATGAAATAACCGACTAAAGGCGGGATAATGATTGCCCGTGGTAATAAGCGCCGCGCCATGATACCGCCCGCGCGATCGCTCGTCATTACCGCGATCAATCCTCGCTCTGGACTGGCAAATAAAATGCCGAAGCTCAGCAACATAAATCCTGCGGAAGTGTGCAAAGCCATTCCTGTATTATTGCCAATTTGGTAAAATAAAGCTTTGTCGTAGAGGTAGCCTATCAAACCCATATATGCAATTAAAAACACAGAACAGCCTAAGATTTGAATCCGCAGGTATTTAGGCCGACGTTCTGACCGCAGCAGCAGCGCTGTTCCCAGCAATAAAAAAGCACCAGCAGTATTCGGTGCCATGCGTCCTGGTGTTCCGGTGATTGTCAAGGTGTAACTTTCTTTAAATAACAGTTGGTCGATGCCTAAATCTAAATTAAAGCTATATTGAACTAGGGTTAATAGGCTAATTAATATAATTAAGAATGAGGAAATAAAAATTAATTTTTTGTATTTATTTTGACCCTTTCTTGCTGTTAATTTGGGGCGCCGGATCTGTTGGATGAATAGAGAAAAGCCACCCAAAATAAAGCAGACAGCAGTATTGGCTTTCATGGTAACGAGTCCGGGCAGAATGCTTTTTAACATTTGCAGATCGAATATCCAACCCAAAAGGACTGTACAGCCGATCGCCATTACTGCAATACTCGCTTTTTTGGAAAAAGACTGGACGGCAGCCATTCGGGTTGAGGGCGTTTGCCGTTGTTGTGCTCGTTCAAAAACTTCCAATTTCTCGATCCCTCAAATTATTTGGGTTTCTACGTATATAAGGTAACAATAAACACTCTAATGAGATTGTTGCCCGCTATACAAAGCTGCTTAAGATTTTCTCAAAGCTGCTTAAGCATAAAATATGAATTATTTTATCTAACTTTAGAGAGATAGTCAAATAAAGGTTGAAGGCTCTTATGTAGAAGGCATACGGCAGAATTAAATAATTTTTATTGGTGGTAAATTTAAAAAAAAATTCCTTGTTCCTTGTTCGCTGTCCCTTAGATCTTGGAAATTGACCCCCGATTCATCGGCCAGACAGAGTGTTTTTACTCAGTACATCGAGGAATAATGGTAGCGGATGAATCACTCTGCAACAAGATCGCTCACATTGTAAACCGGCTGTTGTGGCTGTGGGAAATGCGATCGGCAGAACATATAAGACTCGGCGGTTGAAACCGCTACTACAAAAACAAAGTCCCAGCAGAGAGGGACTAAAGAGGGGATATTAAAGTCGGATTTGGTAACTGTCAATTGTTAACAGTCAACAGTCAACTGACTCCCAAGTTTTGAAGTGCTTCCAAAGCTTCGGTTGCTGATGGGTAACGCTGGGGGAAAGCGTACAACACCATCTGGTCTAAAACGCGAGCCAACTTCGGGGTGACAGTTGCATTTTTCTGCCAGATGAGATTGCCTAAATTATCAACTCTGAGTTGTTTTGGGCGCATCCCTGTCAAGGCCTGAATCCCGATGAGCCCGACAGCATAGATATCGCTGCACAGTTTCGGGGAACCGATGGCTTGTTCGGGGGGAATGTAGTCTTGCTGAGTACCGCCGCGCGATTTCGTTTGACCGATGCTGTTTTGTGAAGTGTTGATTTCTTTAACTGCCCCAAAGTCGATTAATACAATCTTGCCATCTGATGTCCGCCTGATTAAGTTTTGAGGGTGAACGTCGCGGTGAATTACATCTAGTTTGTGAACGAATACAAGCACTTCCAAGATATCTTTCAATAAAGCAATAACCTGATGTTCTTCCCAGGGTTGACCTTCAATTAGTTCTTGATACAAGGGTTGCCCTTCGATGAATTGATAGACTAAATAAAAATATCCATCTTCTTCAAAGCGAGCTAACAATTCTGGTATCCGATCGTGTTGGCCCAATCGATATAAAAGCCGCGTTTCTCGATCGAATAGGTGGCAGGTTCTCTCACACTGGCTTTTCAGGCGCTTGACGAGGCACAAAGGTCGATCGGGCAAATTTTCATCTTCAGCCAGATAGGTATCGCTGTACTCGGTGCTGACCAAATGTTCTCTGATTCGGTAACGCATCCGCAGCAGCTTTTGCAACATGGGATCGAAAGAATTAGCTGGTTGTGTGCCTTTTTGTACAGCTCTCATGATGCAGTCCCAAAGATTTGCTCCGACGACTCTTTCTTCTTGTCCAATAATTTCTGCTTGCTTCAATACCTTGGTGAGATCTTTCCACAAGTTGTAACCGACATACCGCCCTAGGTAGCCCACTGTGTACCCGCGGGCGATCTGATCGTTTTGCTGAATTTCTTGATAGGTCAAACCCCCTACAACGCCTCGAATTATCGACTGTTGCAACCGACTTAGGTGTTTTTCTGTTTGTTCGTATACCAAATTGTCCAAAAACAATATTGCTTCTTCTACTGTCATAGTTTCATGTGTTATGTTACTTGTACACGCTCTGCACATCTTTTTTATAAAATAGCAACTTCCCAGGGATCAGCTACAGCTTTCCATTCACCAATTACCCAGTACCCATGGCATTGCGATCGGGCAAATGAAAACTGCTGTATTTAGCTTATATATGATTTAACTTTACTTTAATAGCTTGTCTACTTATTGAAATATAATTTTACAAATATGACTTTTATGACTTGAAGTTCTGAATTTTATGAATAGACATTATAAGGAGCTTGGGGTATTATTCTAATTAAGTTTTTAAGGGAAGTAGTTTTATGATGCTTTTTAAAATATACCCGTTATAATCGCCCCGCTGAATGGGTGATAATACCTTAGAAAGCGTTCCTGAGTCGATCGCCAATCCAACACCATGAATTCCAACGCTATCTGAAGGCTTGGTGAAAGATATAACGGCGGCTCAACTTCCAAAATGCAGGATACCCGATCAGAAATTTTCATTATTTTTGAGAGGTTTGTAGTGAGGGCGCAGAGTCTTCTTCAATAGAGATTAAGGGCTAAATTCATTACTACAAACAACGTCACATTTCAGAAAAATTACCAATTTTTTAACTTATGTTAGACATCTACACAAATCCTACCGATCGCCCTTTTGTCATTCAACAGCCAAACAGGATCGCCACATCAGCATTTCCGCTTAACAACGACTTGCCCAAGCTAGCGATCGATCCATTCAAGGTTTCTAGTTATAGTGCTGAATCTAGCTTTCCTAATGTCGCAGCATTCAGCACCGACCCACAGACACAAACTACGGATGTTATTGTACCTAATGCCAGCGCTGACTTCAGTTACTCTGTGAGCGATGCTCAACTCAAACCGCAGTCACAGTCAGCGAGCCCAAACAAAGATCCCCTAACGGGAACGAGATTTGCTTCTCAGTTGAATTTTTCCGATCCAGGTAACTCTTTTTTGACAGCTCATAATGTTGTTGGCGTTCAGAACGGTAGCATCAGTTTAACTGAGTTCGTGGGGACAGTGGATATCGACGATTTCTACCGATTCGATACCAACACTAATAGCAATTTTAGCCTGCGTCTCGACGGTTTGACGGCGGATGCTGACGTAGACCTAATTCAAGATAGAAACAGCAACGGTGTTTTTGATTTGGGTGAAAGTATTGGCTCCTCTTTTGAGAGTGGCACCACCCCGGATGTGATTAATTTATCCAATCTGGCTCCAGGGACATACTATGTCCAAGTCTCTAGCTACTCAGGCAACTTTACCACTTACAATCTGACTATTTCTGCAACACCTGTTCCTGTATTGCCAGATATTCTTACACCTAACGGTGTTTTTAATGGCAATTACGGCTACGGTTTAGTGAATGCAAATGCAGCAGTTACCCGCACCCTGAACCGCTCAACTCTCTTCCCTGATGTTCCTAATGTGAGCGAGAATAATTGGGGGCTAGACGCGATAAATGCGCCCGAAGTGTGGGTTCAGAACATTACAGGAAATGGGATTGTTGTAGCTGTCATCGATAGTGGTGTTGACTTCAACCATCCTGACTTGGATAATAATATTTGGCAGAACCCTGATGAAATTGCGGAAAATGGGATTGATGACGATCGCAACGGATTTATTGATGATATTCGGGGTTGGGATTTTGTGTATAACGACAACTACCCAATGGATTTGGATGTCTACGGTCACGGGACTCACGTAGCAGGTTTGATCGCGGCGGAACGAAATGATTTTGGTATCACAGGAGTTGCGCCCAATGCTAAGATTATGCCTATCAGAGTGATAGACAGCTTTCGTGACGCCTATAGGAATGATATTGCTGCTGGAATCCGCTATGCTGCTGATAATGGAGCCAATGTAATTAACCTCAGCTTGGGAAATGAGTTTTACCCTTCCAACGAGGAGAATAAGGCAATTGAGTATGCAAATAACAAAGGCTCTGTTGTGGTGATAGCAGCGGGAAATTCTGGTTTTAGCCAACCAGATTATCCAGCTCGTAATGCCGATCGCTGGGGAATTGCCGTGGGCAGTATTGATATAAACGGCAGGATGGCTGACACCTCGAACCGTGCGGGTTCCACAGCTTTGAATTACCTAGTCGCTCCAGGAGTAGACATCTATTCTACAACTCCCTATAGCACCTATGACACCCTAACTGGTACATCTATGGCAACGCCACACGTAGCGGGTGTAGCGGCTTTAGTTTTGAATGCCAATCCGACTTTAACTCCGGCTCAAGTTGAGTACATTTTGACGGCAACAGCTAATCGGAATGGGTTGACTGTATAGCATCTATCGGGTCAATGAGACAGGGGTGTAAACCCCTGCCACGGGATTACTACATTTTTGAAAAAATAAATCACCCCTGCTTAATTTTTAATCTTATTCACATAGCCCCACAAACTGTAATCGCGACTCAGCCAACCTCGGAAAAATGCCATCTGACTCGGATCTTCTTGCACCCTTTTGTAGCGGTAAATAATTCGTTCGTTAATCATTTGCAGCGCGGTATTTCTATTATTTGCCCCTTTCAGCGCTTCCTTGGTGCGCGAGTCAAAAACTCCCGTTTGCGGCAATCCTAATGCTTGCTGGAGAAAGGTAATAGAGTTATTAATACCGAAATTAACGGCGGTGTCAAACATGACGATCGCCAAAGTCGGCTGCATCGTGCCGGAGAGGCTCGAATCCCAGTAATATTGATAAATTTCTAGGAGCTCTGCTTCCGACATCTGCGTCACGTCGAGGGGCGGAAGCCCACGACTGTAGCGGTAGGCGTTGTATTCCGTTTGCAAGACACCCCGATAAGTTCTGCCGCCCTTATCGGCTGGATGATTACTAAATCCGCCCTCAAAATAGAGGGTGAAATAAAGAGCTGTTTGAAATAATTTCTGCCGAAAGCTGGCTGTCTGCTGCTGCTGTGCGAAAGTCTTTTGGGCAAAGGGTAAGGGAATTGCTAAGGTTAACAAGAGTATCCCCAGCAGGAGGTTTGGTTTCCACTTGATGTGATGTTGGCGCTGTGTCGCTTGCTTCTCGCTCATAAATTCTCTGTGACGATCGCCCGTAATTCCGTTAAAACTGCTACTCTTCAAAATAATATAGATTCAACCTTTAACTTGATAGCACAGATAGGCCGCCAAATGAAGTCCGATTTTCCCAACCAATCCGAAACACCCCAATTAGAAGATGCTGCATCGCTGACAGTCGTTGCAGAAACCTATTACTCTCAAGGCAATTTAGCAGCAGCCGTCGCTGCTTGCCGCCGAGCTCTGGAATTGCAACCGGATTGGGCGGCGGCTTACGTGACAATGGGCAATGTGCAGCAAGCAAGCGGCCAAATTGATGAAGCGATGCGGTTTTATTCCGAGGCGATCGCTCTGAATCCGGATTTTGCTGAGGCTTATGCTAATTTGGGGAGTATGCTCTACAAACAAGGGCATTTGGTAGAGGCTATTGTCAATTACGAAAAGGCGATCGAACTTAAACCGAATTTGGCTGCTGCTTACTGGAATTTGGCAGGGGCACTGAAGCAGCAGGGGCAGCAGGATGCAGCGGTAGCATACGAGCAAAAAGCTCTCGAACTCAATCCCCATCTTGCTCAGGTAGATTTTCACTTAAATTTAGGAGATAAATTAGCGCGGCAAGGGAAGTTAGATGAGGCGGTGGCTGCATGGCAACAGGCGATCGCATTCAAACCCGATTTAGCCGAAGCATACTGTCAAATTGGCCGAGTTTTGCGCCACCAGGGTCAATTTAAAGAGGCAATACCCAACCTTCAAAAAGCCCTAGAAATTAAACCAGATTTTATTTCTGCCCACCAACATTTGTGCGGCATCCTCAGAGATACTAGCAATTTAGCTGCCGCGCGGCAAGCCGTGCACCAATACAGCCAAATGTGCGCCGAAACCGATCCAATTATGACCGCGATTTACTTCATCAGCACCTATCAAGTGTCGGGATTAAATCAAATTGCAGGCGATCGATTTTTAGAACTAGAGTCGTACTTGCAGCAAAAATTAGAAACCGCTAGCCCGGTGGAAATTAAATCGCTTTATGCAAATTTGTTATTCAGCACGCCCTATTTGCGAGATGACTTGGCGGCCAACTCAAAACTTTACAGATTAATTAGCCAAAAGTATATCGACCAATGTATTAAACCTAATTTTTCTCAACCTGCAAATTACAGTTCCAAACCAAGTGTTCTATCCAGCAAGTTAAAAATCGGCTTTTTGTCCAATCACTTTAGCCGCCATTCTGTAGGTTGGTGCAGCGCTGACATCATTCGCGAATTGTCTGACATCACACCCCATGTGTATTTGTACGCTTCCGAAAGAATTGTTCCTGACGATCGCACTCAGCAATTTGAAAGTTGGGGCAAACTGACTTTTCCGACAACCTACCCGAACGGACTTGCCAATTCCGCAGAAATTATCGACAAAATTCAGCAAGATGAATTGGACGTTTTAGTTGATTTAGATTCTCTCAGCGTACCAGTTCACGCTGACATTCTCTACCAAAAACCCGCACCAGTTTGTGTTTCTTGGCTGGGATTTGACGCCCCTTACCTATCGCCGGAAAATTACTTTCTTACAGACTGGCACTCGCACCCTGCCGGGCGGGAAAAATATTATGACGAGCAGCTAATTAGGATGCCAGATTCCTTTGTAGCGGTCTCCGGTTTTCAGAGATATGGAGTCGATCCAGTTGCATTGAGAAGGTCAAATCGGATCGGTTTGGATCAGATAGTTTACCTGTGCGTCGCACCCGGCAGAAAATTTAATCACGAGTTGGTACAAGCCCAAGTTGCGATTCTCAAACAAGTGCCCAACAGTATTTTAATTCACAAAGCTTTAGGCGATGCTGCTGTGTTTGAGGCTGCATATCACCAAGCTTGCGAAGCTGAGAAAGTGAGCAAGCACCGAATTAAGTTTTTGCCAAGGTTTGCTACTGAGGAAGAACACAGAACTATCTATTTGCTGGCCGATGTTTTGTTAGATTCTTATCCTTACAACGGAGGAACTCACACTTTAGAAGCTTTGTGGTTTAATTTGCCAGTGGTGACTCGCACAGGAGAGCAATTTTTGTCGAGAATGGGTTATTCGTTTTTGCAGGCTTTGGGAATTGAAACTGGTGTGGCTTGGTCTTGGTCGGAATATGTGGAAGTTGGTGTAAAATTGGGTAAAGAACGTGAATTGAGAAATGCAATTAAAGGACTCTTGGTGAAATCTAAAGATCCAGCTAATTTGTCCCCGCTGTGGAATCCGAAAAAGTTTGCTGGTGATATGTATGCGGTGTTTGAAAAATTAGGTAAAATAGGATAAATGCTGACTGATGACTAATGACTTCAACACTGCCAACTATTAAGTTTTTAAAACAGCCGACTTCGGAAGCTTGGGTAGAACAGGCGATCGCCCATTTGGATCTAATCTTATTAGACCATTCTCACTGCGAACGGAAAGCGGCGGGAGTAGCGTTAAATTTAATGTTTCGCTACCCAGCAAGGAAAAAATTGGTGAGGATGCTAACGGCGATCGCCCGCGAAGAATTAGAGCATTTCGAGCAAGTCAACCAGCGGTTAGAGAAGCGCAGCATTGCTTTAGGCCCTTTGGCTGCACCTCCCTACGGGGCTGGTTTGTCCGCCCAAATTCGCAAGCAGGAACCCGAAAGACTTTTGGATTCTTTGTTGGTTTCTGGTTTGATAGAAGCGCGCAGTCACGAACGGTTGGGGCTGCTGGGCGATCGCTGTCCCGACGCAGAATTAGCTAAATTTTACCGCAGTTTGATGGCTTCGGAAGCGCGTCATTACGGTGTATATTGGATTTTGGCAACAACTTATTTCGAGCGGCATATTGTGATGCAGAGGTTGGAGGAATTATCATTAGTAGAGAGCGATTTGCTGGCAAGTCTTCATCCCGAACCGAGAATTCACAGTTAAAAATTAGGTGCATTTAAAGACGGTAAAATACAAAAAATAACTAATTTTACATTGGCTCAAGTCAAAAAATAAATATACGTTGCAACCACCCATGAAAACCCAACATCTGGATTTTTTAATTCGTTCCTGGGAAACGCGCGATCGCGCTGAGGCGTTCTATTTAATTAGGGATGTTCTAGCAGAGTACGGTTTAAAATGCGAACCTCACGGGGCAGATCGAGATGTCTATGATGTAGAACTACATTATCACAATCAAGGCGGCGAATTTTGGGTAGTTGAACGCCAGGATAAAATAGTCGGTACGGCGGCTTACTATCCGATTGACCGCGGTAAGAATGCTGTGGAAATTCGCAAAATGTATATTTTGCCAGCAGCAAGGGGACAGGGTTTGGGGAAATTTTTACTGCAAGAATTGGAAAGTAAAATTATCGCTCGCGGTTTTGATGAAATCTGGATAGAAACTGCTAGCATTCTCAAAGAAGCTGTGAAAATGTACGAAAGTAGCGGATATCTACCGACAACAGGTGTGGAGACGCCAAGGTGCGATCGGGTTTACGTAAAATCTGTCGGTATAAAAAAACTATGATTCCTAAAAATTACACCCTAAGTTTAATTTTTTTTCTGCCACAAAGGAATCTCAATTACAAATTCCGAACCTTCTCCTAATACAGAATGGCAAGAAAGGTTGCCGCCGTGTTTTTCTACTATAATAGAGTGCGAAATCGCCAATCCTAAGCCAGTGCCTTTGCCAATGGGTTTAGTAGTGAAAAACGGGTCAAACAAGCGCTTTTGCACATCTTCGCTCATCCCGGAGCCGCTGTCAGCTATCGATATGGCAACGCTGTTATTGTCGGTTACTTGGGTGCGAATCGTAATTGCGAGATTTTTGGCGGTTCTATTGGATGTCTTCATCTCCATTTCCAATGCGTCTAGCGCATTGCTCAACAAATTCATAAATACTTGATTTAACTGACCGGGATAACATTCAACTAAAGGCAAGTTACCGTATTCTTTAATCACATTAATTGTCGGGTGATCGGCTTTATGTTTCAGGCGGTTTTGCAAAATCAGCAGCGTGCTTTCGATGCCTTCGTGAATGTCAACTTGTTTCTTTTCGGCTTCGTCAAGTCTTGAGAAAGTCCGCAGGCTCAAAACTATGTCGCGGATGCGATCGGCTCCGACTTTCATAGATGCTAAAATTTTCGGTAAATCTTCAGTAAGATAATCAATTTCAAAATCTTCCCTTGCATCTACAATTCTTGTGCTAGGCTGTGGGTATTCCTTCTGGTAAAGTTTCAACATTTTTAGCAAGTTTTGAGTGTATTCGCTGGTGTAGCTGAGATTTCCGTAGATAAAATTAACCGGGTTGTTAATTTCGTGGGCGACACCTGCTACTAACTGGCCTAAACTAGACATTTTTTCACTTTGAATTAATTGAGTTTGGGTGCGTTGGAGTTCGTGTAAAGTTTGTTCTAGCTGTTGAGTTTGAGCTTGAGCTAATCGGGCCGCTGTGCGGGTTTGGGTGTAGAGTTCGGCGTGGTCGATCGCGATCGCAATTTGAGCGACCACCGCTTGCATCAGTTCGACTTCCGAGTCGCTCCAATTTCGCATTGACAAAACCTGATAGCAAGTAATCACCCCAATATCGCCGGAAGCAGTATGAATTGGCAACGACAGCACTGAGTTAAATTTTGAAGCCTGGAAAAGTGTGGGCAATTCTAGATCTTCAAAAGTGCTGACATCATCAATTCGCAGAATTTCTCGCCGCAAAATCTGTCGCACTGCGAGACTAGATTTGTCGTCTACAGGATAAGTACCGAGTATACTCGGCAAATCTGCATTCTTCGCTTCGTAAGTTATGTCCCAAACCGGAGGATTGCTGTTGGGGCGATACCAAGTGAAAATGCACCAATCTAGGTGCATCAAATTGCGAATTTCTTGAACGGCGGTTTCTACAATGGTGTCTAAATCTAAAGAAGTGCGGATTTGGTTGGCAATTTGATTGAGCAGTAGTTCTCGCTGAGCTTGCTGTCTGAGCGCTTGTTCCGATCGCACTAAAGTTTCTTCTGCAAGTTTGCGATCCGTTAAATCTTGGAGCACTGCTTGGATGATTTTTTCATTTCCAACCTCGATGATTGTCAGCACGACTTCTGCAGGAAAATCAGTACCGTCTAAGCGCTGATGAACCCAATCAAAACGGTGCTTTCCCCGCTCAAAAGCGATCGCTATCATTTCGTTAACCAAGCTCAAAGAATCTCTGCCGTTGGGTTGGAAAAGAGGCGAGAGTTTGCCGGGGTTTTGGCCGTACAACTGTTGCGGGGTAGTACAGCCGAATAGTTTTAGGGTGGCTGTGTTGGCATCGGTGATGGCATTGTCACGTAACATAAAAACGGGCAAACTGGTTAATTCGTAGAGCGATCGAAATTTCGCTTCCGACTGCTGCAAGGCTGCTTCTGTTTGCTTGCGATCGGTAATGTCGGCAACCATTGCCAAAGCGCCCACATAGCGTCCCTGTTTGTCTGCCAATGAATTAGTAGAAACCATCGCCCACAAGTCGCTGCCGTCTCGGCGACGGAACTTAAAATCGAGTTGTTCGCGAATTCCTTCACGGCGGCGTTCGAGACTGACTTGTGCGAGCGCCATGCCTTCTGTATCCATGAAAGCAAATAGCGACTCCCCGATCATTTCCTCTGGAGTGCAGCCGAGCATATCGGCCATTTTTTGGTTGACAAAAGTAGTTTTACCCTCCGTATCTATCATCCAAATTCCTTCGTCTGCTGTCTCGACAATGCACCTATATTTTTCCTCGCTTTCCCTGAGCGCTTCTTCTGCTAATTGGCGAGCAGTAATGTTTTGAGTCATTAGCAATCCGCCGATAATTTCTTGCCGTTCGTTTCTGACTGGCAAAGCATAACCGAGGTAAACGCGATCGCTATAAATAATTTCTGTAACAACTGTTTGTCCTGCCAGTGCCGCCCGATAAGTTGGCTCGATATCAGCGCAAACATCTGGCTCGAATACTTGCCAGATTGTCTTGCCTTCCATCAATTCTTTGGAAAGCCCCACTGCTGCTAATTCTGTACCTTCTACCAGGGTGTAGCGCATTTCTGGATCGAACAACATCACCGCACCGTTAGGAAAGTTGCTTGCCATAGTGCGGTAAAGCTCTTCGTTTTTTTGCAGCGCAGCTTCTGCTTGTTTGCGATCGCTAATGTCAATTATGACTGCACCGATGCCGAGAGCCTCGCCATCTTTGTCTAGCAAGGGAAAATAAGAGCCTGTCAGGTGTCGGACAAACCCAGGCTTTCTGGGATTGTCACCACTCATCTCGATATTAATTAAGGGTTGTTGCGTCCTCAAAATTTGTTCGTACAAAGGCTCTACAAGAGGAGCGATATTCGGCAATATTTCCCGTACAGTCTTGCCTATGTGTTCTTCAGGACTCAGGCAGTTTATTTCTGCTAGAAATTGATTGATTTGCACGTACCGCAGTTGGGAGTCAAAAATGCAAAGTCCTGCCGGTGCTTCCTTCAAAAAGGCATCAAATAATGCTTGTCTCTGTGCTAATTCTTGTTCTAAAGCTTTGCAAATACTGAGATCTGTTAAAGAGCAAATCATGCCCACAACTTCTCCCGTTTGGTCTTTCAATAGCGAAAGCATCAGGTGCGAGGAAAATTTTTCTCCTGATTTACGGCGTGTTATAACTTCTATTTCATGCTCGCCTTTTTCTTGTAGCGGTTTGATGACTTCCTCTAATAAAAATTCGTGCTCTTCTGGCGGGTAAATTAGAGAAATGTGCTGTCCGATAGCCTCAGTTTTTTCATAGCCGTATAACTTTTGGCAGGCTTGATTCCACATGGTGATCCAGCCGTCCATATCCGTAGAAATTACCGCTTCGTGAATTTGGTCGATAATTTGACTTTGGAGACGCAATTTTTCTTGAGCCTGTTCCAGTTCGGAAATTTTTTCTTCGAGTAGTTTCTGAGTTTTTTCCAGTTCCGCAGTCTGCTTGGTCAGCAATTTTTCTAGATGTGAATTGCTCTGCGGCGGCGCTGATTCCAGCGGTTCGCTATTTTCATGCTGAGAACTAAAAATTTCTTCAGCGCTTAGCCAAATCGCGCACTCTCCCCCTGTTTCAATTGCCCGCTCGGAAACTCGCACGGGTACGAGATGGTTATTTTTATGTTTGTATGCTGCTTCGCACAGGTGCGTATGGCTATTTTTTACTTGACATTCTAGATATTTTTCTGGGGGCGCGCACTGTGTTTGCTGAATTTCCCAGTAGTTGAGGTGGAGAGTTTCTGCAACTGTGCGGCCGATAATATTTGCAAAAGCTGGATTTACGTCGAGAAAAGTCCCGTCTGTCCGGCACAAGGCTAGCCCGATCGGGCTGAGTTGTAACAATTTGCGGTGGGAGCGATCGCGCTTGGCTTTTCCTAACTGGCTTTGCATCTGACCTAGCTGGACTTGATTTATTTAATTATATCTTTTTACGTTGTTTATTGCTGTGATTTTTATCCTTCATTAAGCAAGAGAGAAGAAGGAATTTCGGCAACGGATTGTATAACGGATGTAACGGATGGATGCTGAGGTTCGAGGGAAGAAGGAAGAGGTTGGATGTTGGAGGTTCGAGGGAAGTTCGGCAACTAGCCCTGTACTGGATTTAACGGATGGATGTTGAGGAAAAAGACAGGATGGGGAAACAAAAATGAGTAAGAATCAACGGGGAGGAGGAAAGAGGGAATGAGAAGAAACCAGAAAAATCACAAAAGAAGAAGTACAAAACTGGTACAAAGACCATTAATTTATACATGGTATCTGCCCTTCTTCCTTCTTCCTTCTTCCTTCTTCCTTCTTCCTTCTTCCTTCTTCCTTCTTCCTTCTTCCTTCTTCTTTCTATTAATCGCGGGCAATACCTTCGGATCTGGCGGCCAACTGCACTGCACCGGCGACAGCAATGGCAACTCTTTCATCAAAAACAGACGGTATAATGTGCTCTTTGTCAAGCTGGGAAGGACTGACTAAAGAGGCGATCGCGTAAGCTGCTTCCAAATACATACTGGGCGTAATCGTGGTTGCTTTGCAGTCCAAAGCACCTCGAAATATCCCCGGAAATGCCAAAACATTGTTAATTTGATTTGGGTAATCGCTGCGTCCGGTTGCGATAATTGCCGCATCTTCCATAATTAATTCGGGCTGAATTTCGGGAATGGGATTTGCCATGGCAAAAACAATGGGATTCTCGGCCATGGAACGCACCATGGATCGGGTGACTACGCCTGGGGCGCTGACGCCTAAAAATACATCGGCACCGGCGATCGCATCTTCCAAAGTACCGCTCGAAGCGACGGCAAATTCTAGTTTTTCTGGGTTCATATCCGTGCGGTCTTCGGAGAGAACGCCTTTAGAGTCGCACATGATGATGTTTTGGGCCCCTGCTTTACGCAGCAAGCGGGCGATCGCGACTCCGGCCGCACCGGCTCCGTTAATCACGATACACACTTCTGCGATTGTTTTTTTGACGAGTTTCAAGGCATTAATTAATGCTGCCAAACTGACAATTGCAGTGCCGTGCTGATCGTCATGAAAAATGGGAATATCTAAGCTTTCTCGCAATCTTGCTTCGATTTCAAAGCAGCGGGGAGAAGAAATATCTTCGAGGTTAACGCCACCAAAAACCGGGGCGATATTCTGCACTGTGCGAATAATTTCCTCGGTATCTTGGGTGTTCAAACAGATAGGAAAGGCGTCAATACCTGCAAATTCTTTAAATAGCATGGCTTTGCCTTCCATGACTGGCAGTGCGGCGGCAGCGCCGAGGTTTCCCAGTCCCAAAACTGCGCTACCGTCGGTAACAATGGCAACAGTATTTTGTTTGATTGTGAGGTTATAAACTTGTTGCGGGTCATTGGCGATCGCCGTGCAGATGCGGCCGACTCCAGGGGTGTATGCCATTGCCAAATCTGATTGGCGTTTGAGGGAAATTTTGCTAACTACGCTGATTTTTCCGCCGCGGTGCAAGTTGAAAGTGCGATCGTACACGTCGATCACTCTGATATCTGGCAGTCCTTTCACTGCTTGCACTATTTCTTCATTGTGCTCGATGCTGGAGGCATCGACTGTTATATCACGAATGGTAGTGGCGCGGGTTTGCTCGATCAAGTCGATTTGGCCGAAGTTGCCGCCGACAGATGCGATCGCGCTGGTGACTCTTGCCAGCATTCCCGGCTGGTTCGGCAGAGCAACCCGAATTGTTAAACTAAAGCTGGGGTTCGGTGTCAGTTTTACCATGATGCCTTGATTTCAGATTTAAGAATTTCAATCTTAGATTTTATCCCCAATGTTAGGCATAAAATTTAATAATTCAAATTTTCAACTGAAATTTTTAACAAATTCTATGAGGCTGTGATACGATCGCTCTGCACTGCCAGGGTTTTCGCTGGAAAACAGCTCTTTTTTTGAGTACAGCTTTGCTCTGTTTCTAGCTAATGACTCTCCCACAAACAGCCTATTTTCTGTCAATTTCCCAGGGAAGCGCGAATATGAACCACGGGGGTAGAAACCGGGTTTCTGAGGTCAATCTGCGGAACTCTTATCTATTTTTGAGAATATTTCTGCTTATTCTGAACATCAGCAGATATTTAGCAAAAATCTATTTTCCAGCGATACCGCCTAATTCCTGCTGCTGTCTTTTGAAGGGAGACACCCAGGAGAATTGATGCGACTTTTTGGTTGCCTTTATTGGGAATGTAAAAAGTAGATGCACGGCTGTTTGAGCCGGCAGGTAAAAATCTGAGCGACTGACAAGCGGGCCTTTGATATATATTTTGTCTGCTTGTTTAACACTTGCCAAAGGATTGCGAGTGCAACCTTGCAAAGGCTCTAAATTACCTGCACGCTTTGCCAGATAATTCCAGGGACTGTAACTAACAGACAATCTACCCCGCGCCACCACGGGCACAGGTTCAGTCGAACCTTGTGGAGTTGCTGGTTGTTAACTGTCAATTTTACCGATCGGCCGCAGCATCGGCCCATATAATTGTAAAGAATTTGCAAGCCAGACAATCTGGGGGAACTTTTTCTAAGTCTTGCAGATCTATCGGTTGCTCTGCTTCGCTGCCGGGGGGAACTATGCACAGAGCAACTTGTCCGACTCCAGCCATGAGTTCGGCAACTCGCTCCAAAATACTGTCCATTTTTTCCATTAGTTGCTCTGCTGCATCCAGACTCGGCGCAATGATGAAAAAGGTTTTGACTCCATCGGGACAGGGGGCGAAGCCGAGGGTACACTCTCGTAATAGTGCTTGGGTGGAGAGACTGAAACCGTCGTAGAAGCGAGCGATTACTGCTTGATAAAAGGCGATTGTCAGAGAGCGATCGCCAAAAATAGGTTCAGATAACATAACTACTTCCTTTCGTAGGATTTTTGGGTGCATTGAAAAAATTTTAACATACCTTAATGTAAGCGATTTAACTAAATGATCTAGCGATCGAGATCATTGACTAGATGTGATAATTTTTAATTTGTGTAGCGATCGCAACTGTGATAAAATGTACTCTGTGCTATTACGGTCAGCGATTTTGATCGCATCACCAGCTCAAAGCTAAGTACAAAATTTCCTAGTAAGTAACGAGAGGGCTAAAGGGGCAGAGGAAGAGAACCAGAGGGAAATTACTTAAGTAGTAAGAGTATTATTGGCAAAAAGTGCTTAATCTAGAGTTTAAAATAAACATCCAATCAAAATATTCAAGATGAACTCGATCGCCCAACAGTTAAAAGCAAAATTTGAAAAAGCATTCACCGCTGCATTCGGCGAAAGTTATGCAGGCGCAGATCCGATGCTAGCCGCCGCCAGCAATCCCAACTTTGGGGACTTTCAGTGCAACGCGGCGATGAGTTTGGGGAAAAAGTTGGGAAAGCCCCCACGGGCGATCGCCTCGACAATTATCGAAAACCTAGATATTACTGACATCTGCGAAACCCCAGAAATCGCCGGGCCCGGTTTTATCAATTTGAAGCTGAAACCGGCTTATTTGGAAGGGCAAATTAGTGCGATCGCCGGCGACTCGCGTTTGGGGATTGAACCGGCGAAAACGCCTCAGACAATCGCGATCGACTTTTCCAGTCCGAATATAGCCAAAGAAATGCACGTCGGACATTTGCGATCGACAATCATCGGAGATGCGATCGCCCGCATCCTCGAATTTCAAGGCCACGACGTACTCAGAATCAACCACATCGGCGACTGGGGCACCCAATTCGGAATGCTGATCGCATACTTGCGCGAAGTTCACCCCGAAGCCCTCACAACCGCTGACGCCCTAGACTTAGGCGATTTAGTCGCATTTTACCGCCAAGCAAAACAGCGCTTTGACACAGACGAAACCTTCAAAGAAACCGCCCGTCAAGAAGTAGTAAAACTGCAAGCAGGCGCCGAAGACACCCGCCGCGCTTGGAAATTGCTGTGCGATCAATCGCGCCGCGAATTTCAAGTAATATACGATTTGCTCGATATCAAATTAACCGAACGCGGCGAATCGTTTTACAATCCATTATTGCCCGCTGTAGTCGAAGATTTAAGCAACTTAGGTTTGCTAGTAGAAAGTGACGGCGCGAAATGCGTTTTTGTAGACGGTTTCACAAATAAAGAAGGCGAACCACTCCCGCTAATCGTGCAGAAAACCGACGGCGGCTACAACTACGCCACAACAGATTTAGCAGCAGTGCGCTACCGCATCCACAAAGACAATGCAAAGCGCTTAATTTACGTCACCGATTCGGGACAAGCAAACCATTTTGCCCAAGTATTTGCAGTAGCGAGAAAAGCAGGTTGGATTCCTGAAGATGTCGAAATTGTCCACATTCCCTTCGGTTTGGTATTGGGAGAAGACGGCAAAAAACTCAAAACTCGTTCTGGCGAAACAGTGCGGTTGCAAGATTTGTTAGATGAGGCGATCGTCCGCACGCGCCAAGATTTGGAAGAGAGATTAAAAGCCGAGGAAAGACAGGAAACAGAGGAATTCATTGCTAACGTATCTCGAACAATTGGTTTGAGTGCGGTTAAGTATGCCGATTTAAGTCAAAATCGCGCCAGCAACTATGTATTTAGTTACGACAAAATGCTCGCATTGCAAGGAAATACCGCTCCTTATATGCTGTATGCTTACGTGCGCGTGCAGGGAATTCGCCGCAAAGGTGAGATTAATTTTGATAACTTAGATGCTGGTGCGAAAGTGATTTTGCAGTCTGATGCCGAGTTGGTATTGGCAAAGCATTTATTGCAGTTGAATGAAGTTGTGAATGCTGTGGGTGGCGATTTGTTGCCGAATCGAATTTGTCAGTATTTGTTTGAATTGAGTCAAAAGTTCAATCAATTTTTTGAGCAATGTCCGGTTTTGAAAGCTGAGGAACCGTTGCGGACTTCGCGGTTGATTTTGTGCGATTTGACGGCGAGGACTTTGAAGTTGGGTTTGGAGTTATTGGGGATTAAAGTCTTGGAGAGGATGTGATATAAAGTTTGTAGCTGTAGGGTGCGTGAGAGCAATAAATATTTGAATCTAGATGATAAGACTGTTTGCACTCACTCACCTCCGCAAGATTTTCCTCTACTTCTAACACTTGTGTTGTAATTTTTTAGAGGGAATTGTGACTAAGTTTATTTTAGCGTGTGAAGAAGTGCGATCGCCCCTTCCTGCGTCAAATTTCAGGCTAATGGGAGTATTTTCGATGTTGCTAAAGAGAGTATGTTATACTTTTGGGTGGAAAGTATTGAAATTGATACTAGATAGCCCTAATGCCTGAAAACATTAAGCCGATTCAAAAGATTCTCTTTGGTAGTCCAGGGACGGGAAAAAGCTACCAGATTCGGGAAATTGCTAGAGATAAATTAGGAATCCCTTTCGATGACACTAACCACACTGTTAAGACAGTGTTTCATCCAGAGTACACCTATGCTGATTTTATGGGGAAATTGTTGCCCCTCACCCAAGGCAACTCGATTATTTATAAATTTTATCCAGGGCATTTTATCCGCATCTTGGGAATGGCCTACCAAGGTTTAATTGAGGGGAATAACGATCATTACCTGCTGGTAATTGATGAATTAAATCGAGGCAATGCTGCTGCTATTTTTGGAACAGTATTTCAGTTACTAGATCGCGAAAGTGATGGCTGGTCGAGTTATGAAGTCGATATTTCTGACATGGAGTTAGTTGGCTTACTGGAAGCAATGAATCAGGAGCCAAGCATTGACAATAATGGAGTAATTTATGTCAAAGATGGAACTGCTAAAAAACCGTATAAGTATTTTTTTGAAGAAAAAAAACAGAAGTGGGAAGTATATACATCATCTGATGGCAGCAAAGTATGTAGCCTTCTACAGCAACGTCGAATTAATATTCCACCTAACTTGTCTATTCTCGCGACAATTAACACTTCGGATGAATCCATTTACTACCTGGACAGCGCCTTTAAGCGGCGGTGGGGCTGGGAATACGTTAAGGCCCCAGTAGGAAAATTTAACCAAGAATCTATTCCAGAAGAATTGCGAGATGTGAAGTTAGTCAGGGATGGTAAAGAAATAGGATGGTGGTCAGACTATTCATACTATATTGTTGGAATAAACGAATTGATTAAATCTAATTATCAGGTGATTCGGCGGATTGAAGATAAACAAATTGGTTGGTGGTTCATAAAACCAGAAAACGGTCAAGTGGAGCTTAGTGAAGTAAAAGATAAATTGATGTTTTATCTTTGGGATAGTGTATTTGCAAGAGATAAACGGCCATTAGAACAGTTTTTATCGACTCCAAATAAGCAGGTAAAATTAACAGCCTATTCAGATTTTCTAGGTTTGGTGGAAGAATTTACCCAAAAAGTATGTGAACTAGGTTTCAGCTCTTATGTCAGCATGCCCTCTGAATTTTGATATCAGCTATTTACTCAAATTTCAGCACAGTAAGTACGGAAGAACAAAAGAGTATTGTTAGGATTTGCCAATTATGATTAACTTCAATTCCTTAAAGTTAATAGTACCCGATAATTACTCGTTTGTTGGCATTCAAAAGCAAGATGACGAACTGTACTTTTATCTACCTAAAGGATTTGATGATAGACTCTCTGAGCTTGACACATTTGTAGGTAAACGAGATTTGTTTTTCCTACTCTATAAAATTTTCGGCACTTTTAAAGAAATCTGTATTCAGAAAGGTTATATAGATGATATTGGTGAGTTGGGCACCCAGGATCGTGATGGTGTAATTAACAGTCATCGGGGTTCTGAAATTCAAGATGAGGAAGACGATTCAGAAAATATATTTTACTCGAAGCTGGACATTATTACTCACTTTTTGAAGGCTTATGAGGAACCCAAAATTTTAGCCCTTGTTTATCGATTGGGCAAAAGTAACAAGTTTGATGTCAGCCAGATTCATAAATACTTACACCAAGCTGTGTATTTACCTAATCATGCAGCTTATGTCGATGAAATGCTACTCCCACGACGAGTAATGCAGTTTGAATCTACTGATATTGTCACGATGTATTGCTATCTATTTTGCGAGATTAAGCAGCACCTTGGAGAGGTAGTAAATGCTGAAATTACAGCATTAGCTGAGCGATTTCGTCAGCACCATCTCGGAACTCAAGACAGTCTTTTTGATGAACATAGTTATGAGCAGGTTTTAGATATACTCAAGGATGCCTTAGAAACAATTGACCATAACACACCCATAAAAGATGCTGATTGTTGGCAGTATTACGAAGCAATCAAGTTATTTCTTTATGGCAATTGGCATCAAGCAGAAAATGGTGAAATTTGGGGAATTAAAAATTTTCATAGTGTTTGGGAGTCGATGTGTTTGACCTATATAGTACAAAGAACTGATCCCTCATTGCTACTTTACTTGGATGAGCGCTATCTAAGTTCTCGAACAGTGGAAAGAGCCAAATCATCGGCTAAGCTCATTAACTTATCAAACGCTTTCAATATCAATGGTTCTTCAATGATTCCAGATGCGATTGTCTTTGAATCGATTACCCATAAAATTAAGGATAAGAAGAATTATAAAGTGTCTGCTAATTATTGGGATGATTATGGCTATAAAACGAGCATTGATGGTATTTATATTAATCGCCATGTGAGAGTTGGTTATATTAATCAAACAACTGATAATCATACTCTCAACAAGTTACGTGAATTATATAATATTGATAAAAACTCAGGAGATGTGATTATTAATGCTCCGTTACCCCAAAATTTTTACTCATTTTGGGAAATCGATTTTCCGCTTGATTCAGAATCTCTCCATAAGATGTATTACTTCAATCATTTCTTTTATTTGTCCATAAATAAACAGATTATGGACTGGGATAGATTTAATAAAGAAATTCTTCAACCTTTGGGTATATTTTCTCGTCTTTCCTATCAAGGTACCAGAGCACAGCTTTTCCATGATTCACTTTTTCGGAATAAAGATGTTGAGTGGATGAGAGAAAAGTTTAATGATTTCATTCGACAATTTTTAAATCAATATGAATGTTTTTGGGAAATAATCGACATCAAATACTTAGACACTAAATACTTCCGAAATCCCAACAAAATTGAAGAAATTAAACGTAGAAGTATCCGTAAACAGTTTGTCTATGAGCATTTGCTTCAAAAGACTTTAGAGAAGAGAAAGGATCAATACAGTAATTTGAGTATTCGGAGTAGCTTTTGGCTCCCTAGCTACCTACCTGATGATTCAGAATTGTTACAAGATGACTCGACTTTCATGGATGGCTACATTAAATTAAAAAATGTGAATTTTAAGTTATTGGCTGAAACCTATTTCGCTTAAAGCCTTTCAGCTAAAATACAGCTTACACCACATTCATCTAAATATGATCGAGTACATTCAAATCGAGCATTTACGGCTTTTTGTTAACAACCAAGGTATCCAAGATGCCTTTAAACATTGTTACCACAATTTGGCGATCGTTATCTCTCACAAATATATCGTAATTGGGACTTGAGTTAATTTCAATTAACCAATATGCTCCGTTTTTATCTAGTGCTATGTCAAGCCCCGCATAATTAATCGCAATTTCTGCAAAAACAGGTTTAACAAAATCTTCAATCTCAGACATGAGATAGGGGTTAATTATATGTTGGGCTTTTGCACCTTCCCAGTGCAGCGGGCTTAAATTGCCCGCAAATTTAGCCTGAGATTTGTCTTTCTCGTACAGCAAAACTAGCTTTTCTTTGCAGAATACAGCCCGATATTCGTGGGCAATTTCGATATATTCTTGAGCTAGCGCCACATAGTCATAATCTTTGCTGTTGACGTTAAATATAATTTCTAGCGCTTCTTTAATTTGCTCTCGAGTTTTACACAAAAAAACATTGTTGCCACCAGCACCGCGATTTCTTTTGAGAATCACCGGAAAAGCGAATTTTTTGTTTACTTCTAAAACTATTGATTCAATATCGGGGAAACCCAAATACTTTTTATACTTCTCCTCGCAGTGAGGCGAGACAAAACCGAGAGTTCTGGGAGTATTTATTTTGCCGTTTAATAGTTGATAGGTATATTCTTTATCTTTAAAAATCTCTGCTACTGACGCGCTGTTAAATGGCGTCATGTAATTGACAAAATAATATTCTTCGCCGCCCTGTTTGATTCTAATCAAGTTTTGGGAAGGATGCAGGATTTCGTAAGGGATCTTTAATTCCTCACAAGCTGCCAGCAGGATTTCAATATTGGTTAGCATAAAATGTAACTTAATTAGAAAGTAATTTTAAAGATTTGAGATTAGAGAATCGCTTCCCAATCTCAAATCTCAAATTCGTTAGCGCAGCCCTCGAAGAGGATCGCACTTTTACCCGAACAACCGCTGCTGCCCGTTTGCGGCATCTTTCCCGGCATAAATCTCGCGCGTTCCCTTGGGAATGTAAATCCAATCGAATTCTTGCAAGCGGTTTGTCAAATTGGAAATGCTCACTCCCAACTCATCTCTCATTTTGTATAAATGCGACCACTTTGTTAAATCGCGTCCCTGTCTTTTTTCCTCCAAAATACACCGAGGCATCAACAGACAGCTTGCAAAATATTGCGCTTGCCATTCGATCGACAAAACCTTATTATCCGCACTCGCACCCCGACAAACAAACGGTTCCTCGACATCCTGGGCGGTTTTTTCTTGATTGCCCAAGTTTAATTCCAACTGTTCCACAGTGCCGTCTGCTTCGTCTTGATTGACGTGTAGCACCCAGTGGCCGATTTCGTGGGCGATCGTCGATTCGATGAAACCCGGCGGTTTTTCGAGAATCTGTTCGTTGATTTCGATTAACCGCTGCTGCGGCAAAATCCTCGCCGCGATCGCACCTTCTTCATCCGGCTCAATGCACTCCCAAACTACGCCTAAATCCAGAAAATCAGCAACCGTTGTCGCATCAAAAGGCCATCTCGGAGCAAAATTTTGCGTTTTCTGCATCTGCATCAAGATGTCATTTGCCAAACGCTCGATCGTTTCTTTGGGATAGAAGCAATACGGCTTAAAAATACTCACTATGAGGGGCCTCTCTTACGCTTCAAAAGACTGTTTGAGCCAATCTGGATTTTCTTGCATCCGGCGGAAAAGAGCCTGCATTTCCTTCGGATTCTGCTTCAGCAGCGCTTCGTACTGCTGCGGCAGTCTCCCCGCCAGGAAAATCAATTCCTCTTCGTTTATGTCTAGATTCCGCGCTAATGCTCGGATTACGTCCTCTTTTGGCGCATAATCCGCTCGATCGTTCTCCAACTTCGACAAATAAGTAAAATCCACACTTAGCATAGCAGCTAGCTCACGTTGTGAGTAAGCTTTGTCCTTGCGAGCTTGACGGATCAGTCTTCCAAATGTTTGTTCCACGGTTTTTCGCCTCCTGACAAGCATTCTAGCCTGTTTTGATGAAAAGTTCAACAAAATACTTGACGGGAAAATCAACCCGCGCTACCATGAGGTTAGTTGACGGTTTAATCAACTCCATAAGCCTGACTGGTAGGGTTAAGGGTGCAAATTAGCCTGGCTCACACGCTACATATAGCGTCATCAACTTTAGAGGAGTGAGAAGCGCTGGGCGTCAAAACGCTTGTACGCAGCAAATAAGGAGGAGCAGATAGCAAATGCTGAGAACCTGGACAGACACGCATTACAAGCTCGAAGACGATGACTGGCTATACATCGCCACCCACGAAGAACAAAGCTCAGCCTCACTGGTTTGTCCCGGCTACGCGCGGGATGGCGAAGGCTTCAGCATCCACTTCACCCCAGCGCACCTAGAAACGTTAGAGCATTTGCTCGCTGCGCTGCGGATTATCAAAGCTCAACAAGAGGCGGTGCTTGAGTATACCTATCCCGAACCAAAAGCGACAACACATCTCATTAGGTAATGGAAGGAAGAAGGAAGAGGGAAGAGGGAAGAGGGAAGAAAAATAACTCCATTTTTGTGAGTTCCAATTCCCAATTACCGATTCCTAATTGTCAGAACATAAATCAATAACTAAGGAAAAACGAACAATGACTACTAAAACACAAGAAAGACCTACATTTTCAGTATTTGGTGCCAAACCGAGTAATGCTTTGCTAGTACCCGAAATTCCGATCGCAGTGCGTAACAATTGCCAAAGTGGCCAATGGGCGATCGGCGACAGCGACTACGGTTCCAAGTGCTCCATGACAATCCTCAAATTCTCCAAATTCTTTGGTTCCCTCGGCCAAACTTCCCACACACTGTGGGGTCAACTCTGGTTCGTCGCAGAAAGTGGCGAACTGCCGCAAGGAGTTGTCATGGTGACATACATCAAAAACCGCAGTTTGAACGATTTTAACCGTTTGGTAGCATCAGTTCAATCTCGCGGCGTAGAGCCAGCAACCGGAATTTTTGTTCCCGAATTTGTCAAGCATTCCGGCCAGAAACCAGACGACAGCGGAGTAGTAAAACCGATTAACTACTACAGCTTGAAATGGTCTTGGATGGAGCGTAAAGACTGGGGAGTAATCGACCAAGCCGCAGCAGTTTTGTCAGATTCTAGCAATCAATCGCGGATGATTGACTTAGAAGGAACAAGGGCTATGGTGTGTTTAGATAACCTGCCGGCGCAGCAAGTTGCCTGCTTGATGGCCGCTCACGCTAGCGGTGAAAGCGATGCTATTGCTTTGAATTCCAACGGTAGTATGTCGCTACCGCCAGCGGAAGACAAATCTACTGCTGACTTGTTCTAATTTTGTTGTAAAGGCGCGATTAAATCGCGCCTTTACCATAACTGTTACAACGCATAGTGAAATGAAGAAATTAACGAATCTAAAAACCCAACCAAACCTCCAAGAAAGCCGTTTGAAAGAGAATCTTGAGCTGCTAGACCAAATTCGGGCAGACGCAGTTAATGACATCGAAAGTCTCACCGAAGACTTCCAACACATGACTTTAGTTGCCGAATCTGTCCAGCGGAATTACCGAGCTTTGTTAGCCGAAAATCAATTGCTAAAAGGCACACTCTTAAGTATAATTGATGAGTGCGGCTGCAGGCAAGGAAATCGGTGCGATCGCTGCTGGAAAATTCTCAAAATTCTAGGTATTGCCAATCCCGAAGAAAAACCCGACGCAGTTAGAAAGTACCGTTCCATTCTCAGCCAACTCCGCAACTTAGAATAACTGAGAAAGTCTCACTTAAAAGTGTCAAAAAGTTATAATCAGGAGAAGCAAACATTATGACAATAGCCACTGCCAAGGATAGCAAAGCCCAAATTTTGCAAAACTTTCAGCAGATTTTAGCCGACAAAAAAAAGATCGAATCTAAAGTCGAAACCAAAGAACAGTCAGCCGAAAAAGCCAAAAACAAACAACTCCTCGAAGTCGCCTCCACCTACACAATTGACAGCATCGTCAAAGGCTTAGCAGACTTACAATTAGATTTCGGCAGCACCATCAGCGGACTTTCCGAAAAACTGAAGGCGGAATCTTCCAAATTAGACGAATTAAAACGCGCGATCGAAATTGAAGCGGCACAATTGCAAGAGTTGCAGCAAATCAGAGTTGTAGCAGATGCCCTCCACATTTTAACTCAAGAGCACCGAGAAAAATTGACCCTGCTGGAACAAAACGCTGCTAACCAACGCGAACTTATCGAAAAAGACACCACCCAAAAACGCAAAATTTGGGAAAAAGAACAGCAAGAATTTGATGCAGCAGTTCAAGAAGAAACTGCACTCATAACTAAAAAGCGTCAGGAAGAAACAGCCGATTACCAATATGAATTAGAACGCACCCGCAAAATCGAAACCGACGAATACGAAGAAACGAAGCGTAAACTAGAACGGCATTTGCAAGAATCCACCCGCGAAAAAGAAAAAAATTGGGTGGAACGGGAAAAAGTCCTCAGCGACAATCAAGCGGAGTTTGAAGAGAATCAAACAAAAGCCGCCGGATTTGAAGAAGAACTCAAACAGGCTTATGTCAAAGCCAAAGAAGAAGCAATTCAAGAAGTTTCCCGCGAAGCTAAAGTTAAGGCAGATTTAGTGGATAAAGAATGGGAAGGAAGCAAGCAGGGATATGAATTGAAAGTCATATCTCTACAGCAGACAATTGGACGCCAAACCGAACAAATCGCCGAAATTTCCGCGCAACTGCAAGCCACGATGAAGCAAGCGCAAGATTTGGCAATGAAAGCTTTTGCCAGCAAATCTTAAAACCCAGTAAGGTTTGTAATGTGTACCTTACGAAAGAATGAGATAAATTCCCAACTATTAAGGAATGAAAAGTCATGAACAAAAAACTTACCGACAAAAGTACCAAGGCTGAAATTTTAGAAGCGTACAAGGAAGCAGCGCAAGAAAAAGCGCAGTTAGAATTGCAAATCCAACAGCTAAACGCTTCCCAAAAGCAAACAGCAGTCCCCGAAAAACCTATTGTGGAGGCACCAAAACCAATGGCTTTAACTCAAAATCCACCCAAAATGCAGTCCACAATTGATAATTTGATTTTGCTGCAATTTGGCTTTGGCGGCGCAGTCAGCGAGTTGTCTGAGAAATTAACTTCGGAAGCTGCTAAAGTCGAAGAATTGCGGCGCACTGTGGGCGAGGAAATTCAACAACTGCAAGAGTTGCACAGTTTAGAAGATGTTGCAGAAGATACGCTGGACAATTTAATCCAACAATACGAAGAAAGCGCCAAAACATTTAGTGCAGAACTCAGCGAACAGCGCGAAACTGTTGAACAGGAATTGTTGGAACGCCGACAAGGTTGGGACAAAGAGCAGGAATTGCAAAAGTTGGCAGTTAAAGAACGTAAGGAGAATGAGCAAAAAAATCGCGATCGGGATGAAGAGTTGTATGATTATGATTTGAATCTTCAGCGAAATCTGGACATCGAAGAATACAAACAGCGCCAGAAAAGGCTGTATCAAGAAATCGAAGAGTTTCGGCAAGAACAGGAGAAACAGTGGGCGGAACGCGAAAATTCAATTTCGGAACAGGAAAAACTTTATGCTGAAGTGAAGGCGAAGGTAGAAGCTTTCCCGAAAGAACTGGAAGCTAATATCAAGAACGGGAAAGATAACGGTCGCAATATTGGTAATTACCAAGCTAAAGTTAAGGCTGATTTGTTGGCTAAAGATGTTGAAGGGCAAAAGCAAAATTATGAACTGCAAATTCAAGGGATGTTGCAGACAATTCAAAATCAAGATGAGCGCATTGCTAGCTTGTCGAAACAATTGGATTCTGCTTTGAAACAGGTTCAAGATTTGGCGGTGAAGGCGATTGAGGGATCATCGAATTTGAGCTCTTTCCAAGCAGTGAGGGAAATTGCGATCGAACAAGCGAAGACTCAACAGAAAAATAAGTAGATCAGACGCGGCGGTTGAAAGAGGCTGTTGGCGAATTTAAAAATGGTTTTACCCCTCACCCCTAAAAATAATGGCTCTGGACTAAAGACTTAATTAACCATATAGCTATTAAGTAGTCAGAGCGAAACCCAATGCTTTATTCCATATGTGAGGGGTAACACCCTTGGCGAATTCGCCAAGGGTCTCTTTCAATGGCCGAATCCCTCGCCCGTCGTTAATCAAGGTTAATATAGGATTTGAGGGCGATCGATACTACAATGCCATTAAACGCTGCATCGCTTCTGTCTGAAATGCTACACGAGTTGGAAATAATGACAGATCCGTGGCAAGATTAAGGGAATGTTAAGTTATGCGACGCTTTCGCAAACAAGATTTCCCGCTGAAACTGTCCCCTTAACCCACCTTCCCCATTAGGAACCCACCCATCTATGATTCCCAACCATTCCTTCGCGGCTGACGAGCATTCTAGCAAACCCGACAAGCCCGAGGAAGCTTGTGGCGTTTTCGGTATCTACGCACCGGGTGAAGATGTCGCCAAGTTGACCTACTTCGGTTTGTATGCCCTGCAGCACCGGGGTCAGGAATCAGCAGGAATTGCTACCTTTGACGGTGAAAAAGTCCACCTGCACAAAGATATGGGACTGGTTTCCCAAGTCTTCAACGAATCGAGTTTAGGTCACTTGCCTGGTAACTTAGCTGTAGGCCACACTCGCTACTCTACTACGGGCTCGTCGCGCGTGGTCAACGCTCAGCCTGTGGTTGTCAAAACTCGTTTGGGAAGTCTGGCACTAGCACATAACGGTAATCTTGTCAATACCAAAGAATTGCGGGAAGAGTTGCTTTCTCGGAAGTGCGAATTTGTCAGCACGACGGATTCAGAGGCGATCGCAGTGGCGATCGGTTCCGAGGTAGACAAGGGTAAAGACTGGCTCGAAGCAGCGATCAGCGCCTTTGCTATGTGCCAAGGAGCCTTTAGTTTGACGATCGCCACCCCCAAAGGCGTGATGGGAGTCCGCGACCCGCACGGCGTCCGACCGTTGGTAATTGGCATCCTCCCCACAACTCCGGTACGGTACGTTTTAGCATCGGAAACTTGTGGTTTGGATATTATCGGTGCTGAATTTTTGCGGGACGTAGAACCGGGAGAATTAGTTTGGATTACAGAGGAAGGTATGGCTTCCTTCCACTGGAGTCAGCAACAAAAGCGCAAACTTTGCATCTTTGAAATGATCTATTTTGCTCGACCCGATAGCCAGATGGAAGGTGAAAGTTTGTACAGCTACCGCCTGCGGATCGGGCGTTTGTTAGCAGCAGAATCTCCGGCTGATGCGGATATAGTGATCGGCGTTCCCGATTCTGGAATCCCGGCGGCGATCGGTTTCTCTCAAACTTCCGGCATTCCTTACGCCGAAGGATTGATTAAAAATCGCTACGTCGGGCGCACTTTTATTCAACCGACTCAGACAATGCGGGAGTCAGGAATCCGCATGAAACTCAACCCTCTTAAAGATGTGTTGGAAGGAAAGCGGGTAATCATTATCGATGATTCGATCGTGCGCGGCACAACCAGCCGCAAAATCGTCAAAGCATTGCGGGATGCGGGTGCAACCGCCGTTCACATGAGAATTTCCTCACCGCCAGTGACTCATCCTTGTTTCTACGGGATAGACACCGACAATCAAGATCAGTTGATTGCTGCTACTAAGTCAGTTGCAGAAATCGGTGCCCAAATTGGGGTTGATTCTTTGGCTTTCTTGAGTTGGGATGGAATGCTGAGGGCGACTAACGAAGACCCGATGAGTTTTTGTTCGGCGTGTTTCACCGGTGATTATCCGATCGACGTTCCAGAAATGGTAAAACGGTCTAAGCTCATATTAGAAAAAGCTGGAACCTAGAAAATCAAAAATAGAGAAAGCGATCGCCCGTAACTTTCGGCAATTTATGGATTTTCCAGTTTTTCTGGTAAGTCATTGCCAGAATGTGTGTAGAAATGTTACATTAACTTAGTTTTAGCAATTCTTGCAGAATTTGTGAACTGTAGTGAACAGTCGGTTGGGTAGAACTTGCGTGAAACCCAAAACTCTGATTGGAAATTGGAGATTGGTCCTTAAATCTAAAATCGCCAATCTAAAATCGATGGGCTTTTCCCTACACACTCGTTCACAATTTTTGCTCGAAACGCTGTATGCTACCTGCAGACTGGAGGTAGTTCCTCCAGATGTCCACTCTCAGATGGAAGTCGCATTTCGCACCAACAACGGGCACATGAGATTTTTTCAGATAACAGGGTCGATCGCACTAATTTTTCCCATACAACTATTCCACAAGCCAACTTGCTTGAGAATCGCGGACGGGCTATTCATGCGAACTAAAGAACTTTAGAAACCCTTGCAGATTAAAAATATGGCTCCTTGCAGGTTGAATGTTACCTCACCTGCACAGAGATACAAGCCCCCGACTCATGTCGGGTAGAGCCAAAAAATTTAGATCTTAGTTAAGTTCCCAAATTAATCTGTGGAGTGAATCTAAAATCTAAAATCTAAAATCTAAAATCTATTGACTGTTACAAGAAGGCGGAATGCGGTTTCTCAAGTCAGCTTAAATCGGAAACTTCGTGCAATCAAATACTGTTCTCAATCCAGCGAGCAATCAAGGCTCATCGTCTCGTACAACAGAGTTACCTTTTACTCTTCAAGATATCAAGGCAGCCATTCCAGCCCACTGTTTTGAGCCCTCGGCATGGAAATCTCTGGCTTATTTCTTTTTAGATATTGGCATCATCGCAGGTTTGTATGCGATCGCCTACACCGTCGATTCCTGGCTCTTTTACCCAATCTTTTGGTTGATGCAGGGAACCATGTTTTGGGCATTGTTTGTAGTGGGCCACGACTGCGGACACGGTTCATTTTCTAAGAGCAAATGGCTCAACAACCTGATCGGACACCTCTCCCACGCTCCAATTCTGGTGCCCTTCCACGGTTGGCGGATTAGTCACAGAACCCACCACGCAAATACAGGCAGCTTAGATAACGATGAAAGCTGGTATCCGGTATCGGAGAGCAAATACAATCAAATGCCTTGGTACGAAAAGCTGGGACGCTTTTATTTGATGTTATTTGCCTATCCAATTTATCTATTTCGCCGATCGCCCGATCGAACTGGTTCTCACTTCATGCCCGGTAGCCCGCTTTTCCGTCCCTCCGAAAAATGGGATGTGTTGACGAGTTCCGCATCCTTGGTACTGATGGTAGGCTTTTTAGGCGCGCTAACCTATCAGTTTGGTTGGCTGTTTTTACTTAAGTTCTACTTGGTTCCCTATGTAGTGTTCGTGATGTGGCTGGATTTGGTAACATTCCTCCACCACACAGAAGCCGATATTCCTTGGTATCGCGGTAATGATTGGTATTTCTTGAAAGGTGCATTGTCTACGATCGATCGCGACTACGGAATCATCAATTCCATCCATCACGATATCGGCACCCACGTAGCGCACCACATTTTCTCGACAATGCCGCACTATCATTTGAAGGAAGCAACGGAAGCAATTAAACCAGTGTTGGGCGATTATTATCGCAAGTCAACCGAGCCAATTTGGAAGAGTTTTATTCGCTCTTACTGGGATTGTCATTTTGTCTCCGATATCGGTTCTGGAGTTTACTACGAATCACCTAACAGTCGGCGATCGAATTGAGGCGCGCAAGTTAACTTAAAACTCTTTCGAATCAAAAACCCGGTTTTCTTGCAAAACCGGGTTTCTTGTATTTACAGCAGATTGCAAGAACGATATTCACCAACAATTTCGACGCCATCTTTTTTGAGCTGCGAGTTTGGTAAATCCGCCACGGGTGGAGCTTTTGACTCTTGTTGTCACCCCGTCAGCCCTGTCTGGGTTTCCGGCGGGGTTGTCATCTCGCCTGGTGGGATGGGCCAAAGAACCCGTTTCAGCTAGAATAAATGCAAGATATCACAAGACTAATTTAGAGGTGCTGTAAGGCGATGACTGTGGAAGAAGCACTGAGAATTTTAGATACAGCGATCGCGCCAACTTCCCTCAGCAACATCCAAGAGCTCGTATTTCGTAAATCTTGGGAAGGGCTATCTTATTTAGATATTGCTGATAGCGCTGGCTATGACGCTAGTTATATCAAAGATGTGGGTTACAAGTTATGGCAACTACTCACTAATGCACTTGGAGAAAAGGTTACTAAAAGCAATCTTCAAGCAGTTATAGGGCGGCGATCGCGTCAGGTATCCGTAGAATCATCCAGCACACAGATACAAAAAATACCGCCGCTGCAACAGCAAATTCAACAACAAGAATTTTCTACACACCGCCACTGGGGAGAAATCGTTGATGTCTCGACATTCTACGGTCGAAATCAGGAATTAGCAAGACTGCAGCAATGGATTGTTAGCGACTCCTGCCGTTTGGTTGCCTTAGTAGGAATGGGGGGAATTGGCAAAACCTCATTGGCTGCAAAAGTAGCGATCGCACTTCAAAACAACTTTGACTTCCTGATTTGGCAATCCTTACGCAATGCGCCACCAATTGAGGATGTATTGTTAAATTTGATTCAAATTATTTCCGAGCAACAAGAAACGGCAATCCCGACATCGTTGGCGGATCAAATCTCTCAACTGATGGGATATTTACGTTCTTCGCACTGTCTTTTGATCCTCGATAATATTGAGACAATTATAGGCAGTAACGATGACGCAACATTCCCTGGTCGAATAGAACAATATCAAGAAGGTTACGAGGGATATGGGGAACTTCTCAGACGAATTGGCAGCGAATACCATTCCAGTTGTCTTGTTTTAACAAGTCGGGAAAAACCCACAACTTTGATGCCGTTGGAAGGCGAAACCTCACCTGTGCGAACCTTACCCTTAATCGGGTTAGGTTCCCTGGAAGTGCAAGAAATTTTTCAAGCCAATGGCTGTTTTTCCGAAACAGAAACCGATTGGATAAATTTAACTCAACATTATTGCGGTAATCCCCTGGCGCTCAAAATTGTCTCGACAACCGTGCGAGATTTATTTGATGGCAATATTACCAACTTTCTGGAGCATGGAGCCCTCGCTTTCGGAGATATAAATATTCTGCTAGATGGGCAATTTAATCGTTTGTCAGACTTGGAAAAGCAGATCGTGTATTGGCTGGCGATCGAGCGAGAATGGATAACGCTTGCCGAGTTGCGGGCGGATTTTGTTTCCATCCCTTCACAATCTAAACTGCTGGATGCTTTGTTATCCCTGAGAGGGCGATCGCTGATTGAAAATAATGCCGGAAAATTCACCTTACAACCTGTGGTGATGGAGTATATTACCGAACAGTTAATCGAGAGATTTAAGCGGGAAATTCAGTCGCAAAATCTAGATTTATTCGTTACCCATGCCCTGATTAAAGCCGAGGCTAAAGATTACATCCGGGAAAGCCAAATTCGCTTGATTTTAGCACCCCTGGCTGAGCGACTAATGGGCGAATACCGCTCTAATAAAGAGGTTGAATATCAACTTAATGAGGTTTTGTTTCGGCTGCGTTCGCAATTCCCTAACTCAGTTGGGTATGCTGGGGGAAATATGATTAATCTGTTGCGCCAACTGAAAATAGAGTTAAGTGGCTATGATTTCTCGTACTTGAGTATCTGGCAAGCTTATCTGATTGGTACGAACTTGCATCGAGTTAACTTTGCCAATTCCGATCTGTCTAAATCAGTCTTTACCAGTAATTCAAATGGGGCTATGTCTGTTGCCTTTAGCTTTGATGGAAAATTGTTGGCAGTCGGCAATGCGGATGGTAAGATTCGAGTTTGCCGAACCCAAGATTATCGAGATTTTCTCACCTGTGAAGGACACACCAGTTGGATTGCTCGTGTTGCTTTCAGTCCCAACAATCAAACTTTAGCAAGTGCCTCTTTTGACCATACCGTCAAGTTATGGGATTTGGCTACGGGTGAGTGTATTCAAACATTAACAGAGCATACCGGATGGGCGGATTCTGTTGTATTTAGTCCCGACGGTCGAACCTTAGCTAGTGGTAGTTGGGACTGCACAATTAAGTTGTGGGATGTGGCAACGGGTGAATGTTTAAAGACGCTTCAGGGACATACCAATTTTGTAACGTCGGTGATTTTTAGTCCCGACGGTCAACTTTTGGCGACTTGTAGTTACGACCAAACTATAAAATTGTGGCTGCTTGAAACAGGGGAAATTATTAACACATTGCAAGGGCATACACACATCATTCGGTCGATTGCTTTTAGTCCAGATAATCAAACTTTGGTCAGCGGCAGTTGGGATGGTACTGTTCGCTTGTGGGAGATTTCTACAGGACAATGTTTAAAGATTCTGCGGGGACATACCGATCCTGTTGCAGGAGTGGCATTTAGTCCCGATGGTTGTGCGATCGCTAGTGCCAGTTATGATTGCACGGTTCGACTCTGGGATGTTGGGACAGGCCAGTGTTTCAAAATTATGCAGAAACACTGCGGTTGGATCTGGTCGATCGCATTTCACCCCCAAGGTCATACTCTGGCAAGTGGTAGCTTAGATTGCACCGTCACCCTCTGGAATCGGGAAACAGGAGAATCATTCAGGACGCTGCATGGCTACAGCGCTGGGATTAAATCGCTTGCCTTTAGTCCAAATGGGCAGTTCTTAGCCAGCGGTAGCGATGACACAACACTCAAATTATGGGATGTCCAATCTGGTGAGTGTAGCAAAACACTGCAAGGACATACAAATTGGGTTTGGTGCGTTGCCTTCAGTCCAGATGGTCAAACCCTTGCTAGCAGCAGTAATCGTGGCATTATCTGCTTGTGGGATGTCGCTACAGGTCAATTGCTGCGGATCGTGCAGGGGAGTACAAGCATTCCGAATGTCGTGTTTGCCATTCGCTTCAGTCCAGACGGTCGCACATTGGCAAGTAGCGATAATGCTCATACTCTCCGATTATGGAACGTTCAGACTGGTGAATGCTGCCAAATTCTGTCAGATAATTGTCGTGCTTGGTCAATTGCTTTCAGTCCAGATGGCACAATTTTAGCCAGTGGCAGCGACGATCGACTGGTGAGATTGTGGGATGTGCGTTCTGGGGAATGTTTCAAAACCCTTTCAGGTCATACCAGTTTGCTGTTTTCGGTTGCTTTTAGCCCAGATGGAAAGATTTTGGCAAGTAGCGGTGACGATAAAACGATAAAACTGTGGGAAGTTGAGTCGGGAAAATGTCTGAAAACCTTGCCAGGTCACGCAGCTTTAATTTGGTGTCTGCGGTTTAGTTTAGATGGTCGCATTTTGGTCAGCGGCAGTCACGATAAAACAATCAAGTTGTGGGATGTGCGTTCTGGAGAATGTGTTAAAACCATCCAGAACTATACATCTGAAGTTTGGGCGATCGCAATTTCTCCCGATGGTAAAACCCTAGCCAGTGGCAGCGCTGATGGAACTATTAATCTGTGGGAGATGGAGACGGGAGAATCTGTCGGAAATCTGCGATCGCCTAGGCTTTACGAAGGCATGAATATTGCAGGTGTCACGGGTCTAACCGATGCTCAAATATCAACACTTAAGGCGCTCGGAGCAGTGGAGATTGGGCATAGTCATTAGTCATATCATGTGCGCCTAATTAATGTCCCACTGCTGCTAAGGATTTTGGCATCGATCGCTTAGAAACCGCAGAGATCGATGGTAGTTTCACCCGATCGGACTCTCCAATCGCCCGGTCAGTCCATGTGCCCGATCGAATCGCCTCCCATAACGCGATCGTTGCCGGTTCTGGTTCGGTGGCTAATTCTTGTTCTAAAGCCTGACAGCAGCGATCGTATTGCTTCAAAGCAGCCGTGCGCCGCCCGCACTGTGCCAAAATCCGCATCAAAGATTGATGGGCTGATTCATTCCAGGGTTCGAGTTGCAACTGCCGTTGCACGTAATGTTGTGCTTTTTGATAGTTATGGTGGTGTTCGTAGTGTGTGACAAGTGCTGCACAAGCGTTGACAACAAATTCATGGAAGCGTTGGCGATTCAGCATCACCCACGCTTCAAAGGCTTCGCTATCTGGGAGTTGAATCCGATCTAGAAACGCTCCCCGATACAAAGCAACTGCTTGTTCTAAATCAGACACGCATTCTGGGTCAAGTTCAGCATCCGAATGGGAATGTTGACTGTGGCGATCGAGCAATTGAGTCAATATAGCGACATCAAACGTATGCTCGATCGTAGGATTAAACTGAATCGTGTTGCGCGTGGTGAGAAATAGCGGTGAGTCAACCGTCGAATCTCCTAGCAGATGACGGAGCGTGCATAAGGCTTTGCGAAGATTGCTGCGAGCGTTTGACTCGCACTGATCTGACCACAACAGCGCAGCCAGACGATCGCGGTGATGGGGATAGTTTGATTCGATCGCTAAATAGGCAAACAGCGCCCGCACTTTTTCATAGGGGAAATTCAGGATTGGCTGCCCATTCACCATTACCTGCATCGGTCCGAGCAATGCTAACGCTAAACAAGTCATAATATTGTGCCTCCTACAAAAACTTAATTGAGTGAGTAGTTTGTGATTTGGGTCAATTCCCAGAACTTAAATTGTGCATTTGAGTCAGTTCTCTTTGCTTGAAATACCAATTCTAAAAACTCTTGCTACAATCTGCATCCTGGGCTTTCTTTAAGGCAATCAACCTACTATTTTTACGGCGTTGCATGAGTTTTGGAAAATAGTATTAGTATCAGGGGGTTTGTTTGACCTCATAAACCCAAGTTAAACCAATGCACTGACAATGCCAGCCAGAAAAAGCCTGAAAAAGTCGTATGTATTCATTCAGGATCTGAGAAAGTACCAACAGGGGCTCTTCTGTTTCATTCTGTGTAGGGGCCGCGCCCCCGTGCCGGTCCCGGGGCTGGTGAAACGCCGATTAAATTGTCTGTGGGGGGGTAGGCACTCTTGGCACTACAAGAGTCAAAATTGCGGTTTTTCCGAGAATGAAACAGAAGAGCCCACGGGGGTTATCGACCAAAAGTTACACCGTGGACTTCGATCTAGTTCTAATTTACTGATGAGTAGATTTGAGTAGGTTTTTATAAGCGGTACTGAGGAAAAAGATGATATTTATAAAATTGCTGAGTTTGGCAATTAGAGCCAAAACAGTAAAGCCAGAAGTTTTTACCAATTCACGATAAATTCACGCTGCTGTGGACGATGGTTAGACGATGCCTTGTTAGGGTCTACACATGACTGGATTAACAAGAAACAGGAGCAATATTATGTCTATTACTGGTACTGAAGGAAACGATTTTCTGCTGGGAACGTCTGGACCAGAATCCATTTTCGCTAAAGGAGGGAATGATACCCTCTCTGGACTGAATGGTGATGATAACCTGTCGGGCGGTCTTGGCAATGATACTCTGTTGGGCGGTCGTGGCAACGATATACTCGATGGAGGTCCGGGTAATGACTTTTTGCAAGGGACGACTGGAGAAGTAATCAATGGAGAAAAAGACCGTCTTGTGGGTCGGGACGGCGGAGCAGATCGGTTTATATTGGGCGACAGTTCTGGTGTCTTCTACCGTGGCTTCGATAGTTTCGCGACGATTCGAGATTTCAATCATTTCGATGGCGACAAAATCGTTCTGAAGGGTAAAGCATCTGATTACAAACTGCAAACAGTGAATGCCGTTGATATGACGATTCGCTCGGCCAGCGACAACAACCTGATTGCCGTCCTCGAAAACCCCAAAAATTTCTCCTTGGGCGTTGATGTCACATTTGTTTGAACGGAATTAAGTCATTCTTGCTTAAATATCAAAGTCTTTAACTAGACAAGCAAAGCTCGCACAGGCGGGCTTTTTTTTTTGACATATGGGGGGCAGCGCCTTTGACACGGAGATTCTATTAAACGGAAACCGGATTGCTGTTGTTCAAGACACGATCAATGTGCCTAATTCCTCTTTTATTAGCGTTTATGATTCCGATTGAAATAAAGCATCCGTACTCTTTTGAGTCGTGTATGCGTTACGCCATTAACGCACCCACATAAACGCGTTTTGTAGGGGCAATCCCCCGTGGTTGCCCCTATTTCTAGGATGGTTGCATCATTCCTGACCGATTACCAATTACCAATTATTACTTGAAATTATTAACTTTTCAGGCTAATAGCAGTTGTAATTGTCCAAGCATCCACCAACAGCAGCAGCAGCGTACAGAAGAGCAAAATAAGATACATCCAAGGCTGCGAAAAAGAGCGAACATCTCTAGTATCAATACCTGTTTTTGCTTCGACCAAACCGACTAATTTACCAAACCCAGCCACTCGCATTGGCAGCAAATAACCTTCTCCCGAATGACTCAAAAAATAGTAAACTAAACCTCCTTGACCAGTCGATCGAGGTTTGAGAGCTTTTACCTCAGTCCAAGGTAGCGACCAACCCTTGCGAAAAAAACCCGGAAACCACTTGGGATATGTGACTTCAATCCCTTCCTCGCTCAAAATTACCCTTTCACTGAGCACGCCGTACAGGCCCACAGCGCCGACAACAATTCCCGCCCAGAGTGTGGTGGGGGGAACGGGTGCTTTAGTTACTTCCGACAAAAAGGGCAAGGGAATTGTCAGGGCTGTGTACAAGCTCAACAGCGTGATTCTAATCAGGGGAGAAAGCCGGAATATCGCCGGCTCAAATACTGGGGCAGAAGATGGGGAAGAGGCGATCGGTTGTGCTGACATGGCTGAAATTTGAGAAGCTGTTTAATGATATTTTTGCACAGATTTCTGGGGGGTGAACCAAACTCCTAGAAATATCCAAAACAGACTAATATCTATCCTGTTGCATCGGTACGAGATGCCCCTAGGACTTACGCAAAAAACGTACTTATATGATTGCGAGTTCTTTGCGTTGCAGCGCAACCCTTGATGTATGGCAACTTGCGTAAGTCATGTTATCTTGGATTCACTCACAGAATTTTGATAAAAATTAGGAAAGCTGCCAAATGTTAGAAAAGCTTTTAGGTAAAAGACATTGGTCCAGAATTGCCAAGCGGTATGGTTGGCAGTGTATTATCTTCAGTCTGTCTTTAATTCTAATTGTTGGCGGATACAGATTGTCCGAGGCTGTCGGACAGCCAACACCGACAGCAAACTACCAAATTTTTACTGAATGGTGTGCCAATAAAGCTCATTTAAATGCAGAGGCTAGACGCACTATTGATGCGTTGTTGAAGCAAGCTGAAACCCAGGAGTGCGAACTAGCTAACCAGAAGCTTTCAAGTCTAGGTGAACTCAATCTCGGCTTCAATAAAATATCAGACATTACACCCCTGACATCTCTCACTAACCTAACTAAACTACTCCTCGTCGCCAATGAAATATTAGACGTTACACCCCTGACATCTCTCACGAACCTAACTGAACTCGACCTCAGTGGTAATCAAATATCAGACATTGCACCGGTGAAATCTTTGACTAACCTAACTAAGCTCAACCTCCACTTCAATGAAATATCAGACATTACACCACTGATATCTCTAACTAATCTAACCGATATCCTCCTCAGCGCCAATGAAATATCAGACATTACACCACTGATATCTCTAACTAAACTAACTAAGCTCCATCTTAGCTTTAATCCCATATCAGACATAACACCCCTGACATCTCTGACTCAGTTAACCAAACTTGACTTCAGCAACGATCCAATATCAGACATTACACCTCTGACATCTCTCACTAACCTAACCGATCTCAATTTCGTTAACAATCAAATATCAGACATTACACCCCTGACATCTCTCTCTAACCTAACCGATCTCAATCTTTACGGAAATCAAATATCAGACATTACACCCCTGACATCTCTCACTAACCTAACCGATCTCAATCTTTACGGAAATCAAATATCAGACATTACACCTCTGACATCTCTTGCTCACTTAACTAAGCTCAATCTTAACGAAAATCCAATATCAGACATTACACCCCTGACATCCATCACTAAACTAACTAAGCTCTATCTCGGCTTCAATAAAATATCAGACATTACACACCTGACATCTCTCACTAACCTAACCGATCTCAATCTTTGGGGGAATCAAATATCAGATATTACACCCCTGACATATCTTGCCAACTTAACTGAACTCAACCTGGAATCCAATAAAATATCAGACATTACGCCCCTGACTTCTCTGACCAACCTAACTAGGCTCGACCTCGTTGCCAATAAAATATCAGACATTACACCCCTAAAATCTCTCACTAAGCTAACTAATCTCAATCTCGCCAGAAATCAAATATCAGACTCTACACCCCTGACATCTCTCACTCAACTAACTCAACTCAATCTTTACGGCAATAAAATATCAGACATTACACCCCTGACATCTCTCACTAACCTAACTAATCTCTGGCTCGGCGACAATCCGATAGCAAAAAAAGATTGCCCCCTCAAGCCCGAGTCTATTTGTCAGTTTGATGATTAAACAATAGTGCATGAGCAATGCAACTTTTAATTTTTATGTACTTCAATAAACTCAAAATCGCTAGATAATTTTTGCAATTTTGAGTTTCGATCTAAAATTCTATTCAGAAACTTTGATTTTTAAGTGTTGAGTTTTAACCGCTTTGCTGAAGTTGGAATTTTGAGCGCGGAGTTATCAATTCACTGACAATTTATAACTCAAAACTCACAACTCCGATTAATCGACGGCGGTTAGTGCCGGTACAGTCAAAGGTTCTGAGATTTCTCGGGATTTGGGGCGGCCGGCCATTGCTGTTCGATCGCCCTGAACTGCCTCTGGCGATCTGCTAGGATTGACGTTTGAGTAGGGGCCTTCGTTAATCTGCAAGCGATCGCAAGGAATTTTATCCGACAAAATTGCACTAGCCATCATCCCGGTGTGAATTTCCAATGCTGCAGCCGGCATCGCTTCAAACACTAAGCGCTGTCCGGGAAACACCACTCGTTCAAAGTACCAGTTAGGAATGTTGGCGATTCGAGCAATCTGAATCTGACTGGTGGCGTTGACGTAGCAGCACAGAATCTTGCTGTCGGTGTCTGATGGTACGGGGTCAAGAATTTGAGCCATAACTGCTGAGGGAGCCTTGCCTAAAAGTTTTAGTTATCTTCTCAGGCTAACACTAGGCGATCCCAGCCTACTGTAAAGCCGACTACCAACTCCCTAACACATTAGAGACCGATCGCGCGAAAATTTGTATTTAGCCGGATAAATACGTGATTTTTGGCTGTCTGCTGAGATTTTCGGTCAAAATACGCTGTATTTACTTAAAAAGTAGCTTTTTCCTACTGCTGTTGCCGATCGACACCAACAAGCTCGGCCTTGAGCCCAATAGAAAAATTTAAGAATATTTAATATCAAATTGCGAAAATTAGACATATTGTAAAGTTATATTAAAAGAATATTAACATAGCTGAAAAAGTTCCACTTTAGGATATGGCAATCATGGAAAACCGAGAAAACCGAGTCCTGTACGTTCGCCTCCCTTGCAATCCTATTTTCCCGATCGGAGTTGTGTATCTTTCGGATCACGTACACAAGCTGTTTCCCGATGTCGAACAGCGCATTTTTGATTTAGGTGCCGTACCCCCCCTAGATTTCGCTAAAGCTTTAGATGCCAGCATAGACGAGTTTAAGCCGACTCTGCTGGTTTTCTCTTGGCGGGACATTCAAATTTATGCGCCCGTGGGCGGCAGGGGCGGCAATCCGCTGCAAAATGCCTTCGAGTTTTACTACGCCAAAAATCCGCTGATCAAGTTCCGGGGAGCACTCGGAGGACTGCGTTTAGCCGCGTCTTACTATACCGAACTCTGGCGCAATTTGGGACTGATTAAGCGCGGATTGAAGCGGGCCCGGAAATACCGCCCCGAAGCTCGTGCAGTGGTCGGCGGTGGTGCTGTGAGCGTGTTTTACGAGCAGTTGGGACGCAGTTTGCCGGCCGGAACAGTGGTTTCGGTGGGGGAAGGCGAAGCATTGCTGGAGAAGTTGATTAAGGGCGAAGATTTGGCCGAGGAAAGATGTTATGTGGTGGGAGAAACCGTCCCGCGCGCGAAGCTAATTCACGAAAAGCCAGCCAACATCGAGAAAACTGCTTGCGATTATAACTACATCGAAACCATTTGGCCGGAATTTTCCTATTATCTACAAGATATGGACTTCTACGTCGGAGTCCAAACCAAACGCGGCTGTCCTCATAATTGCTGTTACTGCATTTATACGGTGATTGAAGGAAAACAAGTGCGGATCAATCCGGCGGATGAGGTGGTAGCGGAGATGCGGCAATTGTACGATCGAGGTATCCGCAATTTCTGGTTTACCGACGCTCAATTTATCCCGGCACGCAAATTCATCGATGATGCAGTTGAATTATTGCAAAAAATCATCGCCGCCGGCATGACTGACATACACTGGGCTGCTTACATCCGTGCGGACAATCTCACACCCGAGTTGTGCGATTTGATGGTAAAAACGGGGATGAATTACTTTGAAATCGGCATCACCAGCGGTTCCCAGGAACTGGTTCGGAAAATGCGGATGGGCTACAACTTGCGAGTAGTTTTAGAGAATTGCCGCGATTTAAAAGCAGCAGGTTACAACGATGTGGTTTCAGTTAATTACTCGTTTAACGTCATTGACGAAACCTTTGAAACTATCCGGCAAACTATTGCTTATCACCGAGAATTAGAGCGGATTTTTGGAGCAGATAAAGTAGAACCCGCGATTTTCTTTATCGGATTGCAGCCGCACACAATTTTGGAAGAATACGCATTTAAAAAGGAGATTCTGCAACCTGGTTACGATCCCATGAGTTTGATGCCTTGGACAGCGCGCAAGCTGCTGTGGAATCCCGAGCCTTTGGGTTCGTTTTTCGGGCAAATTTGTTTAGAAGCTTGGCAGCGAAATTCCAATGATTTCGGGCGCGAAGTGATGGCTATTTTGGAGGAAAAACTCGGCTGTGCGGATTTGGAAGAGGCATTAACCGCGCCTGTGGAAATCAAAGACAAACAGTTGGCAGCAGTTAATTAATTACCAGGTTGGTAGTCAGGACGACGGTTATTTAAGAAATGGGAAATGGGAGGAATAATGTATCTTCTGTTTCCCTTTTTATTGACTAAATAGCTAAGCGCCAATAAACAATTACTGTGTAACTGAGTTAGTTCGCGATCGCCTGGGAGGCGAGAAACCCGGTTTCTAGGAAAATCAAAGGTTTAGTAACGAAAAATATATGAAGAAACCCGGTTTCTCAGATCGGCGCGAACAAGTCATAAAATCTTAAAAATGTCATAAATGCAAGAGATTGCTTTCCTTCGATCGCATTGACATACTTATGTATTTTTACTGGTGTAGGGTGCACAGCTCGCACCTTACTTAAACCGAAAGTGTACCGTGTTCCTGCACCTTTTACCTCTGATATTAAATATTATTAATATCCAGCAAAGATCGCTTAAGATGTAATTATATAGTTAAAACCAGGAGTTACAAGATGTTTGATAAATATAGAGTTAAGGGCATTAAAGGAGTAGTTATTGTTATGGCAGGCATGAGTGCGATTCCCTACCCATCGGGAACCCCTACGGGGAAAGGGATAGCTTCGCTTCACGGCTTTTTGACAGCCTCAGCAGAAGCCACTCCACTAAATCAACCCATTGGCCAAGTTCGGGCGATCGCACCCAACACTTTGGGCAACAATCAACCGCTGCAAATTGCTCAAGTTGAGGGATGTCCGAGAGCCGAAATGGTGCAATTTTTCGCAACGCCCAACTTTTCTATATACATTTGCAAAACCCAGGAAGGCGATATTTTTTACCGCGGCCTCAGCAAAATAAATGGCACCCAAATCAATGTAATGCAAGTAACTACAGGTGACGACGGAACTTATGAAGCGACTAACGGCAACATTATCTATTCGATCAACCCGCAACGCCTGCAAGTCCGGCAGAATGGTAAGGTAATCTTGACTGAAGCTGTCATCAAGTAACACTAACTGTTAGTTAATGATAAATTCACTAAATTTAGGGCGGATTTTATTTAAGTTAAAAATTCCCTAGCTGCCCAAACATATTGATTCCTTAATAATCAAAAATAATCAGTGGTAACGCTTATAAAATTGACTAACTTTTGTTTAAATACCTCTGAATTAGGACGATCGCCACAATATCGTCCACCGGCCGCGGCGGAGTCCGCATCCCTTGGGGAATTAAGCGAGAAAGTCCCGTCGGAGGGTACATTTCCCAGTAGCGTTCCTTGGCTTCCAAACTGCTAAACCTCTCGTCAACCCGAACAATTTCGATCTCCGGCGACAAACTCTGCGTCAGTTTTTGTTTCCAACTCTTAGAAGTCGTTTGATCTCCGAGTACCAATAACTCAATGGGAAACTGTTCGCACAAAAATTGAATAGTAGATATCGCTGCTTCCGACAGCACAACTTGATGGTAGCAGACCTTCTTATCTCTACCCATTACAGCTATGCCGCATTTGTCTTTACCTGGATCGAAACCTAAAATCATATTTATGAGTCCTTTGTTAATAAGTTTGTAGTTGCGCTTGAGCGCCGGCCAACTCAATCGCCAACCTATATCTAATCTGATACTTGCATTTCTGAATGTCTCAAAATCTTTGCGGGCGATCGTACTTATTTTACTTGACTTTTTTGTGGGATTGACATATTATATCATCATGGGAATCCGTGCGACCATATAATGCCTAAGATCGGGAACCGGGTTTTTGCCACAATCTTTACTTCCCCGTTTTAATTTATCGAAAAAACCCGGTTTCTTTCACCCCGCGCACAAATCAGAAACCGGGTTTTTGCCACAATCTTGGCTTCCCCGTTTTAATTTATCGAAAAAACCCGGTTTCTTTCACCCCCGCGCACAAATCAGAAACCGGGTTTTCGATTCGATCGGCAAATTGCAGGTGGCGGCGCACCCTAATATCTGGAATCGCGTGCTCTCGATGAGTTCCCCCCCAAAAAATTTAAAGCGCGCTGACGCACGCCAGAAGGAAAAGAGGAAATAGTGCAAAGGGAAAAAGGGAAATAGGAAAAAGGGCAAAGAAGAGTCATCGTAGGGAAGGCGGGGAAGCAGGAAACAGCAGCAAAGCAGCAACGCGAAAACCCTTGGACTTGGCCAAGGGGCCCGGACAAATGAAGTAGCGGTTGGCAGCACGGCAAAAGACCGCAGGGTTGCCGCACGAACCTCCACGATGCACTCGGAAAGGAATATATCCGCTTGTTTCGCAAACGCTGCCGTCAGAGGGTGCGCCATTGTAGTTATCACAGTAGCGATCTTGACACCATTCCCAAACATTCCCGTGCATATCGTACAAACCAAACGCATTTGGGGGAAAACTTCCCACCACAGTAGTTTCGCTGCGGTTAAGTCCTTTATATTTAACTAAATCGGGAGTAATAGTTTCCCCAAAGTAAAAAGCTGTTGTCGTACCTGCCCGACAAGCATATTCCCACTCTGCCTCACTCGGCAAACGATAGATTTTTCCAGTTTTCTCAGACAACTTGTGACAGAAATATACCGCATCATCCCAATTTACTCGTTCTACAGGCCGTTTCGCACCCTTAAAATACGATGGGTTATTTCCCATTACAGCTTGCCATTGTTCTTGAGTGATGGGATATTTTCCTGCATAAAAAGTCGGTACAGTTACTTGATGCTGCGGACTTTCGTTATCGTACCTACCTGCCTCTGTTTCTGGCGATCCCATCATAAATGTGCCGCCGGGAATGTAAACCATTTCGAGTACAATTCCATTACCTAAGTCTTCTCTGAAGTAATGAGCCCATGACTTTCTCCGACTGTTTTCTTTTCCATACGCATCGACTGTAATGACCTCAAATTCAAATATAGGGAAATAGTTTTGTAACTGTCGTTGAATCTTTTCCTCATTTCTATCTTTCAGCAGCGAACAAGCAGCAAATTTCACCTGCATCGATTCATCGTGCAAAGCTTTAATTATCAAATCTAAACCTACTTCTCCATATTTGAGTGCTTCGGAAAGAGCGGCGATTCTCGCTTCGACAATGGGTGAGGCCAAGCGGCTTTTAACACCGGGTATGCCTCCGAGTACCGCAGCATTGACAGGAATTGAATTTTGTCCTCCCAGGACGGCATCGTATTCTCTGGGTTCATTTTGATTGTCTGACATTACACCGCACGCTCCTGCATTTTAACAGTTGACAGTTGGCAGTTGGCAGTTGGCAGTTGGCAGTTGATGATTGCATAGTACCGGAATCGAACCATTTATGCTTGACTGGTATTGGCTCTATTTAGGAAGTTATTTATGTCCGCGCTTGATGTGGCGGTTGCTATATATGGGCGCACGGATTCCCAGGATTTAATGATATGTTAAGGGCGCGAAAAAGTCAAGCAAAATTGTGCTTCGATCGCGCACAATTTTTGCTCGAATTCGATATATCGATCGCACTTATTATTTAATTTTCAAATCTCCTCCGCCCGGTGGTTGTTCTCCGGTGCGGAACACAACGGCTCCGTTTTCAAGAGCAACTAAATCTATTTTAAGCGGGCCGGCGATGTAAGTGACATCTGCCGCGATCGCCTGAACGTCCAGCGGTTTCTCGTACTGCTGCAATCGCTCGATAAAACCAGCCAAAGTTTCAATCTGACTGTCGGCAACTTGGACTCTACCGCCGACAACACCGATCAGGCGAGCGCGAAATTGACAAGCTTCTATCAATTGCAGCAACTGCTGCCGCACCTGTTCGTCGGTCAAAGTCACGGGATCGACAGCAACCCCTGCAATCACATCTCCAGCGCGGAACACAACTCGATTGATTTCTGCTTCTGCAAATACCTTAATTAGCTTTTCTTCCCGCAGGTAATTAGCGCCGGCAACAATTCGCACCACGTAGTCTTGACCGTCTTTAATTTGACTAATGAGTTGATCGATTTCTGCTTTAGTAATTTGAATAACCTGCTCCCTAACCTTTCTATTTTCCGGCTGCATAAGTCCGACGGTGGTTTTATTTGCTTCTTGCAAGAGCCGATCGATCGCGCGGCTCGCCATACCGGGTTCGAGGATGCGAACGACGCCAGCAGCTAAAATTTGACCGCGCCTGATGGCAACTGTACCCTCGCGGATTGCCTGAAAATCGCGTTCCAAAACTTGCACTTGCTGCTGCAATAAAGTTTGTTGCTGTTCGAGTTGAGCTTGTTGCTGTGCCAAGGTTTCTAAGAGTGCTTCTCTCTCGGCAATTACTTTGTCGCGCTCGACAATAGTTCGATCGCGCTCTGCCAAATTTTGCGCCCGCTGGGCAATTTCCTTGTCCCGCTGGGCAATTAGTTCGTTGCGATCGACAATTTCCTTGTCCCGCTGGGCAATTTCTGCGTCTCGCTTGGCAATTTCTGCGTCTCGCTTGGCAATTTGAGTTTTTACCTGCTCGATTAACTGTTGGCGTTCCTCTTGCAGTTGGGCGATTTCCGCTCCTAAAGTCGTTTTTTGAGCAGAAACTGTTTTCAATTGGTTCTCGGTGCGATCGAGCTGAGCTTGTGTAGTCGATCGGGCCGTTTCAACCAGTTTCAATTGTTCTTCGGTGCGGGATTTAGCTGCTTCCACACTGCTGAGCTGTTCTTCTGTCTCGGATTTAGCCGCTTCTACCTGACTTAACTGCTGTTCAGTTTTAGACTTGGCTGCTTGCACGCTGTTGAGCTGGGCCCGCAGCGAGTTTAATTTTGTTTGCGTCCGAGCTTGCTCGGCATTAGCTGCTTGGAGCGATTGATTAATTTGCTCTAAATTGGCTCTAGCTTGTGCTTGAGCGGCTCTGGCTTGAGCTAATTCACTTTCAACTCGATTTTTTTCTTGAGTGGCCTGGTTGATTTCTCTGCGGGCGTTGTTGAGCCTTTTTTGAATCTCGTCTATTTTAAAAACTCCGGTTCGCAGCGGCTTGCTAGTAGCAAACAAAATGCCCAGAGTAATTGCTGACAGGATGCTGCCGGCCATCACTGTCACAACAACAGCAGTATCGCGGGGGCGAAGTTTGAACAAACTCAACCTTGCCTTGCCGACTTTCGTCCCAAGGCGATCGCTGACAGTGGCGATCACACCCCCCAACACTAAAATTACAAATACCAGGATGTATCCAGCAGTCATTCCGATTTTAGATTTTGGATTTTGGATTTTGGATTGAATCTAAAATCCAAAATCCAAAATCCTATACTTTCTCGGCATCAAGTGAATTGCTGGCTTAAAGCCACCGGGTTGTGGACTGTGATCTTTTTCTTGTGGATCGAGATCATGGTTTCTTGTCTGAGATCCCCGAGCAAACGAGTTACAGTTACCCGTGTCGAGCCGATCGCTTCGGCGATAGCCTGGTGGGACAGCTTCAAATCAATCGTAATCCCCTCTGTACCGGGCACGCCAAAATCCCGGCACAGAATCAGCAAAAAGCTGACGAGTCTCGAACCCATATCTCGGTGGGCCAGCGTTTCAATCATCATCTCGGTTTGCAAAATCCGAGACGACAGTCCCCGCAGCATCACCATCGACAGTTCCGGGTCTTCCTTGAGCGCTTTCTCGACTTGTTCGATCGGCAACGAGATCAACTCTACCGGCGTAAAGGCTACCGCGTGGTAAAACCTGTCCGATCGGTGTCCCGTAATCAGAGACAGCACCCCAAATACGCTATTTTCGCGCAGGAGGGCGACTGTAATTTCTTCCCCTGCTTCGTACACCCTGGAGAGCTTCACAGCACCTCTAATGAGAACGTAGACGCGCTCAGCCGGGTCTCCAGGGAAAAAAATTGTCTTGCCCCGTTCAAAGGTTTCCACAATGGGTGGAAACGCCCCGCCGCTGATTTGGCGGAACACGGCTGCTAGCGGTCTATCATGCGTCACGACTAGATCCTTCTGTACTAATCAATACTTTATAACTTGCCGATTAACCTTATTGAGTAAATATACTGCCCAACCTCCAATATCCAAGGATTCGGTTACTTCCATCTAATGTTAAGGTAAACACGCACTGTATGATTAAATCTAGCCCTTCTCTTAACTTTTTCAATTCCGCCCCCATGTAGCTCCACAGCAAAATTAATATAATTGTGTCTCAATTGTGTCTCAATTGTGTCTCAATTGTGTCTCAATCAGTTAAAGCTGAATCAGTTGTGTCTAAACTGGCGGGGTTGTCGCACAGAGCCAATGAGAACGGTGCTAGTTGCTTCTAGAAGAAATACAGATGATAGATTTGACCGGAAAAAATGCTCTTGTTACGGGCATTGCCAACAATCGCTCGATCGCCTGGGGCATCGCTCAGCAGCTCCACAAAGCTGGGGCCAACCTCGGCATAACTTATTTGAAGGACGAGAAAGGCAAGCACGAGCGCAAAGTCGCTGAACTGGTGGAACCGCTCAATCCCAGTCTGTATTTGCCCTGCAATGTCCAAGACGAGAGCGAAATTGAGTCTACTTTTCAAACCATCGCCGAAAAATGGGGCAAGTTAGATGTCCTGATCCACTGTCTGGCTTTTGCCGGCAAGGACGAGTTGTCGGGAGATTTCACCAACACTTCGCGCCAAGGTTTCTCCAATGCTTTGGATATTAGCGCTTACTCGCTGGTACGGCTTTGTGCAGCAGCTAAACCGCTGATGGCCGAGGGTGGCAGTATTGTGACGCTGACTTATTTGGGCGGTGTCCGGGTAGTTCCTAATTATAATGTGATGGGAATTGCTAAAGCAGCTTTGGAAATGAATGTTCGCTATCTGGCAGCAGAACTGGGCCCGTTAAATATTCGGGTAAATGCGATTTCTTCTGGCCCGATTCGGACTCTGGCTTCGTCAGCAGTTGGCGGTATTCTGGACATGATCCACCACGTTGAGGAAGTGGCGCCGCTGCGGCGGACGGTGACTCAGCAGGAAGTGGGAAATGCTGCGGCTTTTCTGTGCAGCAATCTCGCTAGCGGAATTACGGGTCAAGTTTTGTATGTCGATGCCGGTTACGAAATCATGGGAATGTAACAGTTGTCGAGAATTTTGAGTTATGTAGGGGCGGGTTGAGACAATAAACTTTAACTATAACAAGTAAGTTTTATGCAAAAGCCGCCCCTTTCGAGAGTTTTGAGTTTTGCATAATTCTCTTAACTAAACACTTGAGAATTAGCGCCGATCAAGCTGTAATCTTCAATTACTAATTATCAATAACTAATGAATGACCCATTGCGAATTATGGAGATAATCGATCGCCCTTCTGTGCCTCCTGCAACTTCAGTTCAACCAGCCAGGGCCGCCTTGGTGAAACGCACGACACTAGAAACGGATGTCACGGCCAGCCTCAATCTCGACGGTGTGGGAACTTGCAAGGCGTCTACGGGGATTCCGTTTTTAGACCATATGTTGCACCAGATTGCTTCTCACGGATTGATCGATTTGGACGTGCAGGCGATCGGTGATTTGGAGATTGACGACCACCACACGAACGAAGATGTGGGAATTACCTTGGGCCAAGCCCTAGCAAAAGCTGTCGGCGATCGATCGGGTATTTCTCGCTTTGGACATTTCATCGCACCTTTGGACGAAGCTTTAATTGAAGTAGTGCTAGATTTTTCGGGACGGCCTCACTTAAGTTACAGCTTGGAAATTCCCAACCAGCGGATCGGCACTTACGATACTGAATTAGTGAGAGAGTTTTTTTCGGCGGTGGTGAACCACACTCAAATGACACTGCACATTCGACAGTTGCAGGGCGGAAATTCTCATCACATTGTAGAAGCGGCATTTAAGGCATTTGCGCGAGCTCTGCGGATGGCGGTAGAAATCGATCCGCGGCGCGCCAGTCGGATTCCGAGTTCTAAAGGGGTTTTGTAGTTTGGGGTTTGCAGTAGCGCTTCTGGGCTACTGCAAAGCTGTAAATCAAAATATATCTGCTATATAAGACATCTCCAATTAACTGGGGCGAACGTCACTAAGTTCAATCATTCCGCAAGGCGGCGATCGGATCTAAGCGAGCGGCATTCCGAGCCGGCAATACTCCAGCTAACAACCCGACGGTAAAAGACAGCCCAAAACCGGCTGCGATCGACCATACAGAAACCACAAACGGAAATTTGAACGCTGTCGAAGCTCCAAAGGCGATCGCAACTCCCAAGCCAATTCCCGCCGTTCCCCCCACCGTGGAAACTAAAATAGATTCCGCCATAAATTGAATCAGAATTGCTGCATTAGTAGCGCCTACGGCTTTGCGAATCCCGATTTCCTTAGTGCGTTCCACAACAGACACCAACATAATATTAGCAATACCGATGCCGCCAACCACCAAAGAAATTCCGGCGATCGCTCCCACCATAACCGTAAATAAACCTATCACATTGCTGAAAGTATTAACTATCTCAGCTTGATTTACAACTCGAAAATCATCCGGTTGTGGCGGATAAATATTGTGGCGCAAGCGCATGATATTTTCTACTTGAAATTGAGCATCCGCTAAATCCGCTTCCCCGGAAGTTTGCAACCAAAAACCAGAGATCGCAATCCCCGCTAAAGAATTTCTCCCCACAATTCGCGAAGACATATTTTTGAGGGGAATATACACTCGATCGTCCTGATCGGTTCCCCCTACAGACCCCTTACTTTCCATCACTCCAATGACCTTGTAGCGGTTTCCCTGAATGCGAATGTCGGAGGAGAGCGCATTAGCTCCGGCTCCAAAAAGTTCGTCCCGCACTTTAGAACCGAGGACAACTACTGGCTCAGCAGCATTCAATTCATCCTCGTTAAAAAACCGTCCTTGTTCGGGGTGAATGTTCTTGACATCGGGATAGTTTAAATCCGTTCCCAAAATAGCAGTAAATGAATTTTGTCCGCCGTAAACGACTTGCACTTGACGCTGCAAATAAGCAGAAATTGCTTTGACAGCAGGAGCTTGTTTGCCGATCGCCTTTGCGTCATCCCAAGTAAGGGTAGTAGCAGAACCGCTTCCCTGACTGACACCGCCGGATCGCGCTGCGCCGGATAACACCAACAGCACATTTGTACCCAAAGCCTTTAACTGTTCTTCAGTTGATTTTTGTACTCCCTGTCCCACGGAAGTAATGGCAATTACCGAAGATATCCCAATAATTACGCCCAGCATAGTTAAACTGGTACGCAATTTGTTATTCCACAGCGCCTCTGTCGCCATGAAAGCGATTTGAACGTTAGAGATTTTGTTGGTACGGGGGCGAGTCTGTAATTTCATTGGTAATGGGTAAGTGGGAGATTGAAGGAAGAAGGAATAAGCAACACGAAAGAAAGAAGAAGTAAGAGGAAAAAAACAGCTATCCGTGTAGTGGTGTTGGTAAGTGATAATTAGTAAGTAATAATTAGAAATTAGTAATTGGCAATTGGTAATCGGTAATTGTCAACCACTAACTAATGACTAATGACTACTGACTGCTAACTACTAACGCAAGCGCGTTCCGCCACCCGGTTGCAAACCCGGAATCCCGCCCGAAGATGGATTTTGGGATCTAGGCCGCGATCCGGGGGGGAAAGTAAGCAGCACTTTTTCATTTCCTTTCAAACCCGATCGCACTTCCGTCTTGTCATCCACCGTCATACCAGTCTTAATCGGCATAAAAGCAGGTTTGCCATCTTCTCCACCGGGAACAAAAACCCCCGTTTCCCTTTGTTGGCGGACAATTGCCGCAGTCGGGACTACCAAAACATTTTTAAGTTCACCGGCCTTAAACTCAACATTCACATTCATTCCCGATCGCAGCATTTCTTTATCGTCATTAATAATTGCCGCTTTTACCTCAAAACTTGTCACATTTTGCAGGACGATCGACTGAGGCGAAATTTGAGTGATTTTACCTGCAAAAGTCTTTTCCGCAAAAGCATCGGCTTGAATAGACGCAGCCTGGCCGATCTTAATCTGAGAAATATTAGTTTCTGCTACGTTTGCTACTAATTGATTTTTTGAAGCTAAGGACAAAATCGAAGAAGAAGTAGCCGAAGAAACCGCACTACCTGCCGTCGTGGGAGTCACAAAAGCGCCCGGATCGGCGTACTTGCGGGTGACAGTGCCGGTGAAAGGAGCCCGCAGCACAGTGTCGCCGATCAGCGCTTGAACGCTTTGCAGGCTGCCTCTAGCGGCGAGAACTTGGGCGCGGGCTTGGGCGATGTCTTCGGGGCGAGAACCGGCTTCTAGCAGCGCCAAAGCTTGCTGTTTTTGCTCGACGGCGGCCTGCGCCGCAGCGATTTCTTCCGCGCGTGCGCCCGATCGCGCCAGGGCCAAAGCTTGCCGTTTTTGCTCCACTGCGGCCCGCCCTGCAGCGATGTCTTCCGGGCGTGCGCCCGATCGCGCCAGGGTCAAAGCTTGCCGTTTTTGCTCCACAGCAGCCCGCGCCGAAGCGATTTCTTCAGGGCGAGTACCCGCTTGCAGCAAAGCTACAGCTTGTTCGGCTTGTCTGACTTGCGTTTGAGCTCGATCGCGCGCGGTGCGGGAGTTGTTGACAACTTGCAAAGCAATGGCTCCGGCATTATAGAGTTCCTGATTTCTCTGAAAGTCTTCCTCCGCTTGGTTTTTAGCGTATTCGGCATCTCTGAGTTTGGCGCTCGCTTGGGCGATGTCTTCAGGGCGATTGCCCTTGAGCAATTTTTGTAAATTTGCCTGTTGTTCAGCTAATTGTGCCTCAGCTACGGCAATATCCTGGCTTCGATTGCCGTTGAGCAATTTTTGTAAATTTGCCTGTTGTTCAGCTAGTTGTGCCTCAGCTACGGCAATATCCTGACTTCGATTGCCGTTGAGCAATTTTTCCAGACTTGCTTGTTGTTCTGCTAACACTGCCTTAGCCACAGCAATGTCCTGGGTTCGAGTGCCGTTGACCAATTTTTCCAGGTTTGCTTCGGCGGCTGCGAGTTGTCCGCGAGTTTGGGTAAGTTGCCCTTGGAGGTTGGAGTCGTCCATGTAGGCGAGAATCTGCCCTTGTTCAACTTTATCTCCTTCCTTGACAAGCAAACTTTTGAGCATCCCTGAAGTTTTGGGGCTGACGTTAACGGAACGTTCGGGCACAATTGTGCCGTTTGCCGAAATAGTAATCGGCAGGTTGACCCTTTCGACAGCAACGGTTTTTGCCTTGCGCCTGGTTTCGCGGCTGGATTTGACTGTGAGTTGGCTGTAAGCTGTGTAGCCGACTCCTGCAAGCAGGGAAGCGGCGAGGAGTCCGCTAACCCACGGAGTCAGCTCTTTTTTAATCTGAAAGTGCTTTACTAAGTACATATAAATTAGACATATCGGGCGTCTGTTCAATTTAGACCGATCGGGAACAGAAAACGTTCAATTATGATATTTTTAGTTAGGATCGATCGTTTGCCGCTCAAATCAACCGTTATGCGACAAGTCCTCTATGGGGGTGTGGCGGGAAGCCGATCTTTATAAGCACCTTTTTTCTGGTTGATTCAGAAGCGTTTAGGACTGCACCACAATCGTGGGAGCTATGATTTTGATCGAGTTCAAGATATTTACTGCGCAAATACGAATCTAGTTGGTAGAGACTATACTGGAAAATAATAGGAGGTTAGAGCAATGGATCAGCATCATCGATACTTGCGAATCGCCCTTGTTGTTGTCGGAATTGCCTTTCTGCTTGTCTATCCACTGATGAAGGTTTGGTCATCTGGCTGGTCATGGCAACCAGCCCAATACGAATACGAACAGATGATCGTCGGCATTTATGCGACGCTTGGTGTCTTTTTGCTGTGGGCTTCTCGAAAACCAGAAACACATCTCAGCTTAATCTGGTTCACCGTCTGGTCGAGTGTTGTCCACGGGCTGATCATGGCGGTACAGGCAGTGATTGATTCTGCAGAACGCGGACACCTCCTCGGCGATGTTCCAGCATTGATTTTGGTGGCAATTGTCCTTGGTTTCCTAGCGTCACGCGAAGTGGTGCCAAGTGAATGAACGGGCGCGGCAGAACAAATCAAATCCAGCAGACAGAAGAAAACCGGGGTGCTGAGTTAAAGACATCTACGGCCGCTGATTGAGCCGTTCGATCGCTCATTGTGCATTTTCTCGATGAGTACGAATCGCTGCTAAGTCAGCAAGATGTATCTCACCCCATTCGTAAAGCGTTGCGATCGGCTCAAGGAAAATTTCACCTAATGATGTTAGTGAATATTCAACCATCGGTGGAATATTGACATATTCTGCTGGAGCTTATATCGTGTCCGGGCGATCGCGTATAATCAGATCGAACAGATCGAACTTTTGAAAAGTTCGATCGCCAATTTCCTACTTAACAAACAGCCACTACACCCAACTCTGTAATCGCCACCTCCGGGCCCACCAAAGAAATATACGGTTCTACAAAATATTTCTTAGCAGCATCCCGCGCTTGTGAAGCTGTCACCTGTGCAATTTCTTCTTGAAACTGCTGGTCAAATTTAATTCCCAATCCCAAAATTTCGTACCAGCCTAAAACTTGGGCAATTTGCGAATTAGTTTGTTTTCCTAAAGCATATTGACCGAGCATTTTATTCTTGCAAGCTTGCAATTCTTCCTCGCTTAGTTCGGTGTTGGCGAGTCGGTCGACTTCTGCGCGCAATCCTTCAAAAGCAGTCGCCGTATTTTCCGGCGCCGTACCCATGTACACGACAAACTGAGCCGTGTCCAAGCGCGTCGCGTAGACTGCAGAAACGTCGTAAGCCAAGCCTCGCTTTTCCCGCAATTCCACAAACAATCGGCTCGACAAACCGTTACCCAAATAAGTATTCAGCAACTTAATCGCTGCGTAGTCGGGATTTTTGACAGAGGGTGCGAGGTAGCCCAGCATAATCACTGATTGCTGGGTATCTTGCGCCGTAACGACCGATTGAGGGGATGGGTACAGGGGGGGGACGTTTAAAGTTGGTAAGGGTGTTAAAGGCGCTTTCCAGTCTCCAAAAGTTCGATCGATCAGCGCGACCGCATCTTCAGTGGATATTCTGCCGGCGACAGAAATAACTACATTATCGGGACGGAAATAGGTTTTGTGGAACTCTTCGAGCTCGTTTCTGGTGAGCTTTGACATAGTAGCTTCCGTGCCCAAGGGAGAGAAAGCATAGGGGTGTTCCTGGTACATCGAGTGCCGCAATTGCTCGAAGGCGATCGCAAATGGCTGTTCTTGTTGCGATCGAATTGCCGATATGGCAATGCGCCGTTCGAGTTCGACTTCAGCTTCCGGGAAATTGGGCGATCGCGTCAATTGCGCCGCCAACTCCAAAATCTCCTCAAAATCCGCAGAAACCGTCTTCAAACTCACTAAAAAATAGTCTGTAGTAGAGTCGGCACTCAACCTCGCTCCCACCGATTCTACACGCTCGGCAATTTCCAGCGAAGACAGCCGATCGGTTCCCTTAGTCATTACCGCCGACAGCAAGTGACACACTCCTGCTTGTTCCGGCTGCACGTAGCGACTGCCGGCCCGCAGGAATATCCTAGCTGCAATAATATCTGCTGCTGGATTTTCTGCTGCTAAGACAACAATACCGTTGTCTAAAACCGTGCGCTGGATTTCATTTTTCATGGTTAATTTAGTTAGGAACTTGTACGCTCGCGTAGGTGAAGTATTGGTAATTGAAAATGGGTAATTGGTAGTGGGTAATTGGTAATCGGTAATTACTTGATTGCCATTTTTCTATTTTCCACGTGCATCTTGTATGATGTCATACCGGGCAGGGCCTGACCCACAACATCTAAATGTAACAACATCTATCCCCTAGGGTGCGCCCCAAGCACAAAGAAGCCCGGACAAATGCCGAACATCTATCCGGTACAAAAGATATTTATATTCACCAGCTTAACGATTAGATTGGTTTTAGCACCACTGCCGTATAGCGTCGCGGAGAGAGATATTGTTGAGCTAGGCGCTGGAGGTCTAATGGCCCAAATGCTTTAATCCTGGTGGGATAGCTAAGCGCTAATTCCGCAGTGGCGATCGTATTGTAATATCCGTAAAGACCGGCTAGCTGTCCCGGCGTTTCGAGCGAGAAAGCAAAATCGTTGCACAGCAAACGCTGACAGCGGAGCAATTCTACCTCGGAAACCGGCTCAGACTGCAATTCCCAAAGCCGATCGCAAATCCGAGATTCCACCTGTTCGACATCCTTCGCGTCCAAGACGGCACTGATAGTAAATAAGCTCGATTCCCGTTGCAGTGAGAAAGTGCTGTCGATCGCCTCTACCAATTGTAATTCTTCCCGCAGTTCCCTGACTAAACGCGAAGTCCGCCCGTCTGCAAGCAACACCGACAGCAAATCCAAGCCGCAAGCACTTTGCAAATGTTCCACTCCCGGCCCTGTCCAGGCCATCATCAGCCGCGCTTGTTCCAATCGGGGGAGACAGAGTTCCTGACGGCGAATTTCTATCAGTGGCGGTTCCGCCTCTGCGGTTAATTTGGGACAATCCCACCTGTCTGAAAACTGCTCGAATGCTTTCGCCGTGATATCCCTAGCCTGTTCTTCATCAATTCCCCCGACTACCACCACAGTCATATTTTCCGGCTGATAGTGCGATCGGTGGAAACACCGCATTTCGTGGGGAGTTCGCGACATCAGCAGCTCTTCCGTGCCGAGTACCGATCGCCTGTAGGGATGCCGCTGGTAAACTGTTTCCATCATGGCTTGGAAACCCAGCCAATCGGGATTGTCTTGAGCTTGACGGATTTCTTCGAGTACCACATCTCGCTCGCGATCGAATTCCCGATCCGGAATCGAAGCCCGCAACAGCAATTCTGCCAGCGGCTGGGCTGTTTCTGCTAAATAATCGGCTGCAGCGTTAACAAAAAAATGCGCGTAGTCGTGACTTGTAGCTGCGTTGGCGACACCGCCGCGATTTTCTATTACTTGGTCAAATTCTCCCGGCGCGATCGAATCCGTCCCTTTAAATATCATGTGTTCTAGAAAATGAGCCATTCCCGACCAAGAATCCGGCTCCAGCGTAGCGCCAGCCCTCACCCACACGTCTAGCGCGACCACCGGTGTGGCCGAAATCCGCTGGTGAATGACCGTTAACCCATTATTCAGCTTCCAGACATTGGCTGGGAATTCTAAAGCAGTGAGCAGTTGAGACAAGCTAGTTATTCTTAAACTTTAGTTAACTTCGGCTGCAACTATGGTAGCGCTTTACAGCTATGCGATCGGGATTAATTGATACAAAAGTCAGTCTTCAGTTGGCAGTTGTCAGTTGACTGTTGGCAGTTGGCGCTTGGTAGTTGTCAGTTGGCAGTTGTTATTAAGGGTAATTTCTGCTTTTTTCAAAAACGACCTTAGCATTAATTAAGTATCATTTCTTGGTTTAAAAGTCAATAGGTTGCGCGGGATATTAATGAATCAGTCGGGAGAAAGAGGATGTTATCAGAATATATCAATAAATTAAGAGATGTAAGAACACTAAAGACATTGAGAGGAGAAACGACAGATGGTAGCTACCCTAGAAGATACCAAGCGCCAAGCGATCGCCACTAAATTAGCAGACATGAAAGCGCTGCAAAACCTGTTGATCGCTAACGAGCAATTGTTCATCAATTCCTGCAACGACTCCGAACTAGCCCAGCGCTTCCGGGATATGCTCGAAGACGATCGCAAAAACTTGGGCGTATTAGAAACTACGATCGTGCAATACGGCATTCAAGCCGAACCCAAAGAAACCAGCACAAAAATGATTGAAGAAGTTCAGAAACTCATGCAAGGTTCTGAACTCACCATGTTTGAAAAAGTCAGCCAGCACGAACTGCTCAAACACAAACAAACAATGGCCGGTTTGTTAATTCACAAAGCTGCTCAAGTAGTCGGCGCCGACATCGAAGCTGCCATTACCCCGCTCAACACAGTTAACTTTGAGAACCGCGCTCACCAAGAACAACTCAAAGGAGTTCTCGAAATTTTAGGCGTGCGCGAACTGACCGGCAAAGACCCCGACCAAGGCGTTTGGGCTCGCGTACAAGATGCAATGGCAGCCATGACCGGCATCATCGGCGGTGCAGTTACCCGCAGCAAAGATGAGATGAACATCACCGAAATCATCTCAATGGATCACCGCAAAGCCGATACCCTATTTATGGAAATCGCAAGCACCGACGATCCTCAAAAACTACAAGAATTCTTCGGTCAACTTTACAAAGACCTCAGCGTTCACGCCGAAGCCGAAGAACAAGTTGTTTACCCAGCAATTCGCAGCTACTACAGCAACACTCAAGAACTTTACGACGAGCAAGCAGAAATGAAGCAAATGCTCGCCAAGATTAAGTCAATGAACCCGAGTTCTCCTGAGTTCAAAGCCCAAATCAAACAGCTCCAAACAGCAGTTCAGGATCACGTAAAAGAAGAAGAAAACGATATGTTCCCTCAAATTCGCCGCAACTTGAGCGAAGCACAAATGGAACAAATGGCTACTCAATTCAAAGCAGCCAAAAGCACCATCCAGCAAGAAATGGCTAACCTCAGCTAATTCAGCAGCGAGCTAATTGTAGCTCTAGGTGAGCTCAAAACTAGCTAAACTGCAACCTATCAATCCCGCTACCGACGTAGCGGGATTACTGTTTTGTGTAAACGTCACCAATGTTAAAAAACTAATATCAAATCTGTTATAGCAATCCTTGCAGGAGTCGTAAATTTTTTACCCCACCCCAACCCTCCCCTTGCCAAGGGGAGGGAGTAAGAAATTCACAAATGATGCGAGGACTGCTATAGCATCGGAATTATTTATCTATCTATTCTCGACAAGCGCGTGAATCAGCGTCAATTCCTTGTAATCTGCGGTTCAGCAATTCTTTTTTTTGCCGCAGATGAGGGAATATCAACACAGATTAACGCAGATTAATTGTATCAATTTCGTTTGCATCGTCCGTGATTGTTGACCCTTCGGCGAAGCTAAGTGGGTATCACTGTTAACTGGATTTTACACCCGATGATGCTAGCAGATTGAATATAAAACTAAAAAAATGAATAAACCCGCCCTAGGTAACGTGGTTGTGGGGGCGGGTTTATTTAGATTGTGAGTTATAGTCAGAGGTTGTGGGTGAAAGTTCCCCGACAAAATGCGGTTATTTATATATTAACTCGCGCCAAATCTACCCGTTAATAACAGATCCGCCGTTGGGATGCAAAATTTGACCCGTCATGTAAGACGAATCTTTTGAAGCTAAAAACACGTAACTGGGGGCAACTTCATCGGGTTGACCGGCGCGTCCCAATGCTGTGTCTGCACCAAATTTCTCAACTTTTTCTTCAGGGAAAGTTGCAGGAATTAGAGGCGTCCAAATCGGGCCGGGGGCGACTCCGTTGACGCGAATTCCTTTCTCAGCTAAACTTTGAGACAAAGAGCGGGTAAAGGCAACAATTGCTCCTTTTGTGGAGGAGTAATCTAATAATTGTTGATTGCCTTTGTAGGCGGTGACAGAGGTAGTGTTGATAATTGCACTTCCTTCTTTGAGGTGTTTGAGAGCGGCTTTTGTGAGATAAAACATCGAGAAAATGTTGGTGCGGAAGGTGCGCTCTAATTGTTCGGCGGTGATGTTTTCGATGCTTTCTTGGGGATGTTGTTCGGCGGCGTTGTTGACTAAGATGTCGAGGTGGCCAAATTCTTTAACTGTTTGTTCTACAAGGTTTTGACACACGCTTTCGTCGCCGATGTCGCCGGCGATCGCAATACAGCGCCGGCCTTGTTGTTCGATCGCCTCTTTGGTTTTTTTGGCATCATCATCTTCGTTGAGATAACTGATGACCACGTTAGCGCCTTCCTTGGCAAAGGCGATCGCCACCGCACGCCCGATACCGCTGTCTCCGCCGGTAATTAAGGCTACTTTGTCCCGCAATTTGTCGCTACCGCGATAGCCCTCCGCGAAGGACTGAGGTTGCGGGGTCATTTGCGATTCAATACCGGGTTGCTGTTCTTGATGTTGAGCCGGATTGGTTTGTTGTTGAGTTGGCATAATATATTCCTCTACGTTCTACCTCTATAAATAAAGATTTTCTTGAGGCGGGGAATCGGTCTTTTTGCCGATCGTGTCCTACTACTAAAGACAGTAATTAAAGAGATAAATCAACCCGTCATCCAAGTTTATGGTGGTGGAGGGCTGGTTTATCTAAGTTGTGAGTTTTCCTCAAAGATTGTCGGTAAAACCCGCCCCTAGGAGTATCGGGATATATTTGTTGTAGAGGCGGGTTTCACGAACAATATTTCCGGTAATTAAATAAATAGATAAACCCGCCCCGTGAGCCTCTAATTATTGTCACAACAGCAAAAAGCACGCCAAAAAATGATTTGACGTGCAGTTTAAAGAAGCTAGTTGCTAATTGCTGAGTCTAGAACTAGAAACCCAACCTAACATTAAAAGAAGGAAGGCGATTGATCAGCAGTGCCCACCATCAATTTAGAGTCCTTTTTGTTGAGACCGTTGTCTTCTAAAAACTGTAGAACCAGCCCACTCACCTCGCGTTGCAAATCGGCCCCGTTAACCAAGTGGCTAAAACCTTCAGTCTTCTGATCTGCGATAAAGTTACCGATGCTGCTGGCCTGTACCTCAGCCACCGCTGAAGGGACGAAGTTATTCAGCACATCATCATTCGGGATGCTAGAACCAGTTACCACACCCGTGCCGCCAGTCAACGGATCGGTGGTAGCACCAGTTGAGTCTGTTGTCGGTACTGGCGCTGGCACGATCGGCGTTACAACACTATTTGGCCCCGGTACCGTTAAAGTAACAGGGTTAGGCCCTGTCGGAATGGGGAACGGGTTGGGAACGCCCGGAGCGTTGAAAACTTCCAAGAGCGAGTAGGTGCCCGGAGCTAAATTGGTGAACAGGGCAATACCGTTAGCATCACTCCTTACCAGAGGCTCGGTACCAGGATCGTAGCGGCCGTTCCGGTTGAAATCCAAGGTGAACGGGATGCCCTCCAAAGGAGGCTCGCCCGGATCTTGAATTCCGTTGCGGTTGTCGTCGCGGAACTTCTTAACTGGCTCGTTAATGTTAACGATCTGCTCGTTGCCCACCAAAGCACAAGTAAACGTTTGGTTTGCGCCCAGAACGATGTCCAGTGGTTGAGTAGTTTGGCGGAGGTTGGGCTGCTGGACTTCCCGGACTCGGTATATACCGGGGGTCAAATTGCCAAACTCCCAGCGGCCGAACTGATCGCTGAGGGTACTTGCTTCTCCCGCATCAAGGGCGTCGTTACCGTTGCTGTCGAGGTAGATTGTGACCCCTGCGATCGGCGTTTCAAAGCCGTCTCGGTAGCCGTTGCGGTTCAGATCTTGGAATTTGCACCCAGTGATGCGGCTGTTGGGGGTGTTGCCAAAGATGACGTTGGCATCTTCAGTGCTGACGTTGAACTGCACCCGAGCCGGAGTAGTAGGACTAAAACCAGCTTGCGGCACTTCCCGAACCACATAATTGCCCGGTTCCACGTTGGTGAAAGCGGCGCGTCCGTTGGCGTCAGTTACTCTCGACTGTTCCCCTGTGTCGAGGACGCCGTTGTCGTTGGCATCAAGGTAGGCCGTGACGCCGGCAATGCCCCCTTCCTCGGGAGTGTTGCCCGGTTCGTAACGACCGTTAGCGTTCTTATCGTTGTATTTGAAGATGTTGATGTTGGGGCGCGTATTCCCGACACCATCGCCGCCTGGATTTACCGGAATGGGGGTGAAGAAGACTGCGGGTTCCGGGTTGACCGGCGGGAACGGGGGCGGAAAGTTCGCCGAAACGACCCGCTGGCCGCCCGGAACTGTTGGATCTGCCACTATGAAAGGCAGCGTTCCCTGCTGTCGCGATTGGGGCCCGGGGGCTGTGACTTCTACCGGGTTCTGCGTAGTTGAAATTGGCGGCTGGTTGGGTATGAATTTTTCAAAGGTTTCCAATACAGAGTAGCTGCCAGCTCTCAAATCTCTGAAGGTAGCCCTACCATCAGCGCCAGTGAGCTGCTGCGGTTCGCCCGGGTCTGTCTTGCCGTTCCGGTTCAAATCGAGGATGAACGGGATGCCGGAGAGGGGAACTTCGCCTGCATCTTGGATGCCGTTGGCGTTGTTGTCCCGGAATTTGAAGATCGGGATTTCGTACAGGGGAGTGTTGCCCACTTGAGCGCAGGCCCAGATTTCGTCGAAGCCGAGGTTAATGTCAAGCAGGGAGATGTTGCCGGGGGGAGTGCTTTGGGGAAAATCTTTTTCTAAAGGTTCAGTGCCCGGCCCGTTGGCTCGCTCTTCCCGAATCCGGTAAAGCCCTGGCTGCAAATTGGTGAATCGATACTCGCCGTTTCTATCAGTTAAGGTACTGGTGTCCCCTTCATCTAGCTGACCGTTGTTGTTGGCATCGATATAGATTCTGACGTTTTCCATCGGGGGTTCACTCCCGTCTCGAAAGCCGTCGTTATCTACGTCGAGGTATTTGCAGCCAATAATCTGACCGCCACCTGTAGCATTACCGAACAACACTGTGGCATTAATGCCCGCTAGGGTGACGACGACTGGGTTGGGAGTTGTCGGGGTGAATCTGGGTGGCGGGATTTCCCTGACAGTATAAGTGCCTGGAACCAAGCCTGGAAATACGAAGTTTCCGCTGGCGTCTGTCAACGTCGAGCGTTCACTTGCCTCGCGAGTGCCGTTGTTATTGGTGTCAATAAAGATTTCGACGTTGGCGATTCCCGGTTCGCCTGCATCTCGAATGCCGTTGCGGTTCCGGTCGTTGAACTTGGTACCCTGGATACCCGCAGGAGCGTTGCCAAAATTGATGGTTGGCGGTAGCACTATTGGGGGTAATACAGGACTTACCTGACTAGCATATTTTTCTGCCATGATTTTCTGTTCCTTCACACCTAAATCTACGTAAGCTACAGGCTACTGTATCACTTTGTCAATCAGCAGTTAGCTGCTGCTAGCGACTGACGATCGCTACTCAATCATACATACGTCTACGTTGCTCGAAGGTTCCTCATCTAACATCAGGCTTACTCCAGCTTGGTCGCACGAGATTATATCAGGTTTTGAATAACGGTGGCAATTTGAGCGCAATATCTTCAAGATTGGCGCCCTGAGTTCTTCTGCCCGTGGACACTTGCTTTTTAGAGCTGGAAAAACGTTAAGATTCACTGCACCTCGGTGACTTGAGCGACCATGCCACGAGGGCGATCGCTCTTGGGGAATTGTCTGATAATTCCTAAAAACAGGTATGATACTGCCTCTGAATCTTGCTCCCCCTATACAAGCCAGCTTTGGGGTTCCCGGAACTCTGGCTATGCGTTGGAGGTTTCCAACAATAGGGTATCACGCGATCGCCCTTTAACCTCTTCCTAATTTTTATCTGCGGTTTGGGATTCGGGGCTATCTAGTTTTGTGTCACCCTACATAGCCTAGAAATCTCTCGCGCCCATCGGCACACACGACTGAGCGATCGCCCCCTTATTTAATTCATTTTTCTTGACAAAATTACCAATTTGTGCATTTAACTCCAGACCGACATTCTGTTGCCCAAAGTTAGGAATATTGCCTAAATTCGCAAAAAATCCATCACTCAAAAATTTACTAATTCGATCACTATCACGACACTGGCTCAAAAGCAAGCGATCTACCCCCATATTTCCCGCAGGTTCGCTCGCATAGCTGCTGCCATCCGTCAGCGGATCGCCCTTGAAGGATTTAGTTGACCTACCCTCAGCCTCTCCCGTCACCAAATCGATGCTGCTAGCCCGAATATCTGCCGAGACAACAACTACCGCAGGCGGAGTTGTTTGAATGAAACCCGGCGGCTGAACTTCGCGGACAACATAACTCCCTACCGGAACATTGCGGAAACTGTAATTGCCCTGAAGGTCGCTTAAGGTACTCGCTTCGCCCGGATCTAAACTGCTGTTGTTGTTGAGGTCGATGTAAATTTGAGTGTTGGCGATCGGGGGTTCCCCGGGATCTAGGCGGCCGTTGGCGTTAAAATCGTTAAATTTCACACCGCTGATCGTGCCCGTCACCAACACGTTACCAAAGCTGAGATTAGTGGCATTCGTGCCGTTGCCCACGGTGATTGGAGTCGGATTGGGCGTAGTTTGTCGAAAACCGGGCTGCGGGACTTCCCTCACCACATAGGTACCTTGAGGCAAATTGATAAAAGAGAAATTACCTTCGGGGTTTGTTAAAGTCGCAGGTTCACCCGGATCTAAACTGCCGTTGTTGTTGAAATCAAGGTAAATCGGCCAGTTGGCAACTCTCGGTTCCGTCGGTTCGTTGATGCCGTTAGCGTTGAGGTCGTTGAACTTGAAGCCGCTGATGCTGCCGGTAGGAAAATTGTTGCCGAAATTGACGCCGACAGCATTGGTATTGCCGGTTATGTCGATCGGGCCTGGATTTGGCGTAGTCTGTACCCATCCCGGTTGCTGCACTTCCCTCACCAAATATCGGCCGGGAGAAACATTGGCAAAAGTGTAGTTGCCTTGCGGGTTGGTGATGGTGTTGGCTTCGCCCGGATCAAAGCTGCCATTGCCGTTGAAGTCGAGGTAAATTGGCCAGTTGCTCAGAGGCGGATCTGTCGCATCTCTGACGCTGTTGGCATTGAGGTCGTTGAACTTGATCCCGCTGATGCTGCCGACAAAAAAGACATTGCCAAAATTGATGTTGTTGACAGTGGCGTTGGAAGTAACGTTAATGGGCCCAGGGTCAGGCGTGGTTTGGAGAAAACCTGGTTGCTGGACTTCTCTCACCAAATATGTATCTGCAGGAATATTGACAAAAGCGTAATTGCCTTCAACGTTGGTAAAAGTAAAAGGTTCGTCGCCGTCTAGCCTTTTGTTGCGGTTGAGGTCGAGGTAAATTTGCCAGTTAGCTAGCCCTTGTTCCCCGAGATCTCGGCTGCTATTGTTGTTGATGTCGTTGAATTTTGTGCCTGCGATCGTCCCTGCGTTAAAGTTGTTGCCAAAATTGATATTGCCAGCGTTTGTCCCGCTGGTAATCGTGATGGGTGCGGGATTTGGGGTAGTTTGGCGAAAGTTCGGCTGCTGGACTTCCCTAACTTGGTAAGTTCCCGGCGGCAGGTTGGCGAAGATGTAGTTGCCTTGCGGGTTTGTAAGGGTGGAAGGTTCGTTAATTTCTGGCTGGCCGTTGTTGTTGAGGTCGAGGTAGATTTGCCAGTTGGGAATGGGAACTTCTCCGGGATCTGGGAGGCCGTTGGCGTTGAAGTCGTTGTATTTGGTGCCGCTGATGCTGCCGACTTGGAAGTTCCCTATGTTGACGTTGCCGATGTCTATTTGGCTGGCGGTTCTGAATTCGGACATGGTGTTGCTGGGGCCCAATGAACGCGGTTCAATGTTTTCTGTAGGGCAATCTAGCAGTTTTTTTGCCAATTGCAGCTATTTCAGGGGATAAATTATTTTTAGGAAAGGGAAGGGGAGAAAAGTTGTGAGTTTTGATTTAACTGGTTCGCAGGCATAGCCAGGGAATCAGTTAATGCCTTATGCCCAATTCCCTATGCCGAAATTCCCAATTTTTTCCAGATTTGATGTACGATCGCTACCAGTTTTCCAGAGGTCGAATTCCCAATGTCCCAAAACTTGACAGCAAGCTGGAATGACGCCCGCGAGGTTCCCAGTTTGCTCTTCGGCTGGAGTTTGTGCTGTTTATTGGTAATGGGATCGATCGCCCCTACTCCTGCTGTCGCACAGCTACCTACCTCCGAACAGAGTAACAGCAACAACCCGATCGCTCAAACAGGGGCGATCGTCCGCCCCGCAATCAAATTGGGCAGCCGCGGCTCGGAAGTGATCGAACTCCAAGCTGCTCTTAAATTGTTGGGCTTTTACACTGACACTGTAGACGGGATTTTCTCGCAAAGCACCGCTAGAGCTGTGTCTCAGTTCCAGGAATCAGCAGGTCTGCCTCCCGACGCCATAGTCGGTCAAGATACTTGGAATCGGCTGTTTCCTGCGACTCCGAGCGCGATCGAAAACCCGATCGCCAACGCTCCTGTAACTGGCGACAACTCAGAGATTAACCCCCAAGCGCAGTCAACCAATTTTCCGGTTTTGAGAAGACGAATGCGGGGGGAGGCAGTCAGAGATTTGCAAGAACGACTGCGGGTCAAGGGATTTTTGCGGGTGAGTGCTGACGGCGTGTTTGGCGCGGAAACTCAAGCTGCTGTCAAGGCGGCTCAGCGACAATATCAACTGCCAGCAGACGGCATAGTCGGCCGCGCAACTTGGGAAGCTCTGCTGCGTTGACAGCAAGCGCACAGTGCCGGGTACGCACGTTGCGGTATCGGGCGATCGTACAAATTGTTAATAATCGCTTTTGGAAGTATTTCATCACATCAAAAAGTGTCAAGTTTGGTAAACAAAGTGTTTTTATGCGGGCAGTTGGTGTTAACTTAAAAACATGAGGGGCAAAACCAAGAAGCACAAAAAACTTGGATAAAAAATTTGGAATTAGAGTATTTGTCCCGCTCGGCTCTAGTCCGCAGGCAACGCCTGAACCGTGTAGCTTATTAGCAAAGAAAGGTTGACATTGCGCTCGGAATTGGTTAAATAGCTTGAGGCTATTGGATTAATCAAAAGTTGCGATCGCACAACAGTCAAACACAGAAGTCTGAATAGACTCCGCTGATAGCTAGCTCGTCCGCAGAGTAGTTGCAAAAAAGTTCACCTTAGTTGTAGTTTGCTGAAACTCAGCAGAGCTAAAAACCCACTTGAATCAACTTAATTTACAAACTTTTTAGGGTCTGGCATCCGATATGCTAGGCCCTAAAATTTTGTTGTTGGTTATTGGTTATTGGTTATTGGTTAAGCTCCTTTAAATGCCGAACAGCTTAGCGGGAAAGGATATTCCCAATGCCCAATGCCCAATTTCCAATAACTATTTAATCTCCTCAATTCGAGCATTCAAACCGTTAGCGCTGAGCATTTGTAGCAATTCCTCAGCTTTTTCGCGTTCCCGAAAAGCACCGGCTTGCATCACCGATCGCCCGCTGGAAAAAGAGCGAAAAGCATCGGGAACGAGGGATTGCATTTTTTGTCGATCGCGCCAACTGTCGGTATCCACCACAACTCGATACCGGAAACCCAAAGCTCTGGCTCGATCGAATGACGGCGAATTATCCTCGGCATCGGGCAAAGAATTCCCCCCTAAAGGTGCAGGTACATAGCCACCCCTTCCGATAGGAATGTTGCGGGCCGGAACCGGCAATCTACCCTCGGAAGAAACCGAACTCGAACTATCAAAATTGGGGGGAATCATTGGTTGCTGTACCGAACTTTCCGAAATCGATCGAAAATTCGGATCGGGCACGGGAATTGCGATCGCGCCTTGGACTACCGATGAAGCAGCGACATTCCTCGGAGAAAGTTCTTGCTGCAACTCAGCGCTTGGCTGTACGGGTCGAGTTTGCACTGGTCGCCTGGAAACTGGCGCAGGCGGGGGAAGTGGGGATATTTCAACTCTGGGACTTAGCCGCCCGGGAGTGTAAGCAGGGAGAGAAGTGTCTGGGCCACCGGTTCTGGGGGGTCGATCGGTCGTTAGCTGCAAAGCACTTCCCCCCATTGGCCCAGGGGTAAAAGTTCCCGCCACATCAACCGATCCCGTCGTCCGGCTGCTCAACAATTGATTGCCGTAAGCGGGGATTACTTGACCTTTGGCTGCATTGTTCACATCGTACTGACCGTTGTTGCGAATAACATTGCCCCCCGGTTCGGTGGCAGTTCCCAAATCCGGCAGAGAACTCGATATCGCCACAATTCCGTCCCGGCGATTACTCTCGATATAATTGTTACGCAGCACAGGTCTAGCATTAGCTTGCACCACCACGCCATCTTTATTGTGAGTAATTTTGTTACCGATTAGCAGAGGCGAAGCGTTCTGCGCTACATTCACCCCAAATCCGGTGTTTTCAAACACATTATCTCGAACTTCCGGCTGGGAACTCCCAAAAATCGTAATGCCGTTAGCTCCATTTTTCGAGAAAACATTCCCGCCAATCGTCGGCCTGGAAGTACCCACTACCGAAATGCCGTCGTGAGTGCTGCCAGAAAAAGTATTGTTGACAACCGTTGGAGAACTCGATTCGATCCACAAAGCGTAACCGCGATCGTTGGTATTCGTCACCGTCACCCCGCTGAGTCCCGCCCCGTCTGCGCCTAAAATCGCGATATTTTGACCCGCCGAAGTCGGACTGATAAAATATCCTCCGCCTTTGATGACAATATTCTGACCGCGAGTGTTGGGATTTCCCTGAACTGTCACGCTGGGCCTGAGCATTAATGGAAATTTTTCGCCAGTTTGCTCGCTGTAAGTACCGGGCGCTAGCAAAATCGCTGTCTTGGGAGGGGCCACGCTCAAGGCGTAGGTAAGGGTTTTGAACGGAGCTCGATCGCTGCCGTTGCCCCCCGTGTCGCTGCCGCCGGTCGAGCTGACGTACAGTATGTTAATGTCGCTCTGCAGCGTCTGAGAAAGTAGCTGCACTCCGGGTATCCCGGCAGCGATAACTGACGGTTGATGGTTGCAAAGGGCGGTCATCGCAAAAACGAGCAGAAGGCAAGAACTCAAACAAGATTTTTGCGATCGATTTTCTTTGCACTCGCTATATTGAGAATTTAGGAGCATAAATAAACCCCACTGATTTGCGATCCGAGTTCCGCTTCCCGATTTCGGTGTCGGGTTTTCGCGATCGCACTTTGATTTCACCCGCCTGCTGGGGTTTTCTTCTGTTAATCTTTTGTGTTGTTCTGCTAACCTCACGGCTCTCCTCCGAAGTGTGGTATGCAGTTTAACGATTCCACTCTCATCAAGTTTGATCTATTATGCTTTGTTTTCATCAAATTCAATAAAACTTAAAAAATTATTGTCGAATTTACATCGGTTTATGCCAAAATTAAGCCGCCTGCTTTGCCACAATCTTGACGGCGTGGGAGAATATAGCGGGTTGATTGGTAAGATTAATTATAATTAGGGTGGTTCTGAATGACCGACAAACAAAACAGAACTTTACCGGCACAGCCAGCCCTCTGCCGGATTTTAGATGCAAATTTAGATCGATCGCGCGAAGGGTTGAGAATTATTGAAGAATGGTGCAGGTTTGGTCTCAACAACGCCGATTTAGCAGGCGAGTGCAAGCAACTGCGTCAAGAATTGGCTGCTTGGCACGTCGCAGAACTTCGCAGTGCTAGGGATACGCCGGCCGATCCGGGTACGGAGTTGACTCACCCGCAGGAAGAGCAGCGTTCGAGCATTCAGCAGCTACTGGAAGCGAATTTCTGTAGGGTGGAAGAAGCTCTGCGGGTACTCGAAGAGTATGGCAAAATTTACGATCGGAATATGGGGGCGGCTTTTAAGCAGATGCGCTATCGGGTTTATACTCTCGAAAGCAATTTGCTGGCTTACCGGCGCTACCAGCAGTTACTTCGATCGCAGTTATACCTTGTAACTTCGCCGAGAGACAACTTGATGGGAGTGGTGGAAGCTGCTTTGCAAGGCGGACTGACTTTGGTGCAGTACCGCGACAAAACCTCGGACGACGGCGCAAAGCTGGCTAACGCGCGCCAGTTGTGCGAACTTTGTCACCGCTACGATGCCTTGCTGATTGTCAACGATCGCGTGGATTTTGCGATCGCAGCAGATGCCGACGGCGTACACTTAGGACAGGGAGATTTGCCTGTAGCGGAAGCGCGCAAGTTGCTCGGCCCGGGACGGATCATCGGTCGTTCTACTACGAATGGCGAGGAAATGCAGCGAGCTATTGAAGAGGGAGCCGACTACATTGGAGTTGGGCCGGTTTACCACACTCCTACTAAACCTGATAAACAGGCGGCAGGTTTGGACTATGTGCGGTATGCTGCTGATAAGTCGCCGATTCCGTGGTTTGCGATCGGCGGAATTGATATCAACAACATCGATGAAATATTGAATGCCGGAGCTCAAAGAGTTGCCATAGTACGCGCAATTATGGAAGCAGAACAGCCTACTTTAGTCACGCAGTTTTTCATCTCGCAGTTGATTAGGATGCAGAATCTGAAAGCTCAGAAAGCTTTGCACGGAAAAAGCTAGGTTGATTTGCGATTCGTAGGGCGGGTTTAGCACAGGAAATCTGTGCATAAAATATAATTTTGTTACAAAACCCGCCCTAAAAACAGATATTTTACTGATGATAAATCAAATTGCGCTGCAAGTTAACGGAGAAACCCGCAATTGTGCGATCGACACACCGTTACCAGAATTACTAAAACAATTGGGATTAAACCCGCGCTTGGTGGCTGTCGAGTACAACGGGGAAATTCTGCACAAACAATTTTGGGAAACTACACAGATGCAAGAGGGCGACATCTTAGAAGTTGTCACAATTGTCGGAGGAGGCTAGACAATTTTTAGGAGTAAAAACGAGAGTTTTTCCTGCTTCTCTGGTTCTTGGTAAGCACCCACAGTCCTTTCTCCGGCGAAACAAATTGCAAAAAGCTCTGCCTCCTGTAAATTTCTAATAACATAGAAAATCAGGAGGCAGAGCCTTGCTTATATGCGTTCCCAGGCATAGCCTAGGAAGGAGGAATTAATATCGCAATTAAACAGCGACAGCTTCAGCCACGGACTCAGCCGCAGGTGCTGCTACAACAGGATAAATGCTGACTTTCTTGCGAGTTTTGCCTTTTCTTTCAAAAGTCACCACACCGTCAATCATGGCAAACAGAGTATCATCTCTGCCGATACCAACATTATTACCGGGGTGAACTTTAGTGCCGCGTTGACGGATCAAAATGTTGCCAGCTTTGACAACTTGACCGCCGTACTTTTTGACACCCAGACGCTGAGAATTAGAGTCGCGTCCGTTACGTGTACTGCCTGTACCTTTCTTGTGGGCCATAATATCCTCAACTGTATTTACTATGTTTTATTCTGAATCAGTTTCGGCGGTTTGGGGGGTTTCCACAACAGCTTGAGTTAAGTCTCTAGCGGCTAAGACTGTACCGTTGACGCTAATCGAGTCAATCATAAAGCGAGTTGTTTCTTGACGGTGCCCTTTTTTCTTCCGAGTTTTCTTTTTCGGCTTCATCTTGTAGACGAGGACTTTGCGGCCCCGGAAATGCCGTAGAACCGTTCCTTCTACCGTGGCATTTTCTAGTAGAGGCTGGCCGATATGAACCTCGCCTTCGTGCTGGATCAGAAATACTTTGTCTATGGTGACTTTGGATTCAGCTTCAACGTGAAGCAGTTCGATGTCGTAGAAGCGGCCTGGTTCTACCCGAAATTGTTTGCCGCCGGTTTCAATGATTGCGTAAGTCATGGGATGGTGGTTGAAATTGCCGTACAGGTAGCTGATGAGTCATTCGTCATTCGTCGTTGTGGACTTTTGACTGCTGACTGCTCTCCAGCTTTTGGAATGTCTTAACCTGATCCGAGCCGGATTTAGACAGACAATCTACTATTATTGCGAATTGTTGTATTTTTGTCAAGGTAAAAGGCACTTAATCTTTTCTAATTGTTAGTTTGAGAACAAATTGGTAGGGAATTTTTATGAACAGGCTTTCGGGGCTGTTCCACAAAGAGTGAATTTTCTTGTGGGGTCGGCCTGAGAGTCCGCGCCCGAAAGACCGATCGACCTTATTCTCTCCAAAAGGTCGATCGAAGGGGATTCAAGCCGTCGCAGAACATTTGCGCGATCGTAACAATTCCAAAGCTTGCTGTTTCACCCTACCCTCCATCACCTCTTTTTGCAAATTAATAAAAGCCTCAAAATCTTCTAAACCGTACTTAGTCATCTGCAACTGCTGTCGCAACTGTTCTTCGGCCTCAACCGTTAAGTAACCTGTTGCCAAAGCTTTGCGGACAATTTTACTGATTAAAGTCATAGTAGCTTCACCCTGAATACACCTACGTTAAAACACTGAAGTTTTGTCAACCGACTAACTCACCTTTTAGTTTGTTTCATAATTACCCTTGAAATAGGTTAAATCTACCTTAAGGTCTATGTAAATAAAGTTATTTTTGATACATTGATTATACAGTAGCGATTTTAAATGTAGAGTGCGGTTAAATTGGTATCTTGAGTTTATGTCAGACAACCTTATCGTTCAAATACTTTACATCTACCTTAAGGCATATTTAAACATAGCGATTTGTGACATTGGCAATTGTATCGATATTAAATGTAGAGTCCGATTAAATTTGTGTATTTAGTTTCTGTCTAACAACAGCCGCCATTCTCTCACAGCAAAAGGAGGAACCAGCAATTCTGTTTCTTTTTGATTTTTTACGGGGAAATTCAACCGCAAAGGTCGATTACTTGCCAATTGTGTAATTATTGATTTGATATCGTATTCTCCGACATTAATTGGCAAATCCGACTTGCTCCAAATATCTTTTGCCGTGCCAATTTCGCGCTTGCCCGCAGCAACTTTCAGCGGAACCGGGTGCTGCAATTCTGTTCCTGGAAATCCCACTAATCTCAGATTTAAAGACTTTACTACTCCCGATTTGACTCGCTTGTACAAAACAACTTGCCATGCTTTGTCATCTGTATCGCGCAGGCTTTGTACGGATCGGAACATTACTGTCTCGGCAGTTTCTGGATATTTGTGAATCGAGGCGAAAGCGGGCGGGTTGACAGCTAAGATTAGATACAAACACAAGCTAATTGCAGTTAAAGCCTTGAAGAGGGAAGGTTTTGTACTGAGATTGTTCATAGGATGACCAAAATATCGCTTGTTACCCAGAAGTTTAATAGATAAAACAGTAGGGTACGTCGCACGCACCCTACTACTCATTTTAAACCTAGATGAATCCAACTGCCTGCTTAGACGGGAAGAGCATAAAAAGCAACCCCCTCATCCCGGAAATCTGACCTCTGCTGTACCAGCCGCCGCTGGTTTGGGTCTGCGGTGAAAAAGTGTGTAATATTTTGCGGATTTTCCCGTTCCCTCGCCAGGTTGGTAAAACGAAAGACGGGTATCGCACCCGAAACGGCCGTGTTATATGAATTGAAAGCATCCCCGTCAGCACGGAACTGGGGTAAGTTGTCGCGAACAAACTGTATCTCACCAGGTTTATTCGTATAGAAAAAGGTTCCTGATGCCGTATTGAAGAAGCGTTGAACCTTGGCGTTACCGGCGGCTGGAGCGATAAATTCATCGCCTTCACTCTGGTAACGAGCAGGGTTGCTTAGTCGGTCATTTTTCTCTGTCGGGTCTGTAGTATAAAAATGCCCTCCTGCCACCTTATCAAAGAAACGCCGGACGGGAAGATTGCCTGTTAGAGGGTCCCCGCTACCGCCGGGGATGATGTTGCCTCCTGCATCTAAAGTCGCACCTGTTACGGCGTCTTTCAAGGCGACATTGCCAGTGGGAGTTGAAACCTGTAATGTGAAAGGCTGAGGAAGTGGTAGGAAGCTACCTGAGCTAGTCACGCGGACTACATAGTCCACGCCAGGCTGAGTTGTAAGCGGGGGAGCAGTACCACTTGGTAGGTCACCAACACCCGGCGCTATTTTTGAGTTGAGGCTGCCGCCGCTATCATCATCCTGAGCAACAAGACGACCCGTATCAGCGACATTTGCACCCTTGCTGCCTTTGGGTATCTCAAAGACTTGCACGAAAGGGTCATAGTCAGCGTTCAGATCTCTAAAAAGATCGATTGATATTGGCTGATTAACTAACTGTACCTCTAAGATGTAATCTTTAGCGCGAGTTGTTGCACCAGCACCGAGGGGAACTTGGATATTCTTGTCTGTTGCAGTTAGCTGATTTCTCAGTTGAATTGATGCCATTTAAGCTGTCCTATTAACTTTTCTGATAGCAGGTGTTATAAAATCCTACCTTCTACATTTATAAAACACTCAATATCGATAAGTTACCTAAGAGCTATTAGTATTTTTATTAGGTATTTTTGTGAGAACTACACCAGATTAAAATTATTTTTTAAATTAAATTAAAAATAATTAACAATACTTAGCGGGACTTAAACAAAGTTTATCTTGAAAAGAGCCTCAAACCCAGTCGCTATAATGGTTTCAGATCGTTTCTTTTTGCTATTCTGTTACTACAACTGGTTCGAGCCTCGATTACCCGGAGCGAGCTAAACTATTTACCCACAGCCGAATACAAGCCGATTTTAGTCAGCAATTTGTTTGAGTCCCGTTAGGAAAGTTTTTGAATGAGAGCCTAAAAGTGCCATTCTACCGTTTGTATCGGGGCTGGATGAAAGCCTGAAACCCTGATTATATAGTTAGCGATTGAAAACTATCCTAAGTGTTATTATAGAATTCGTCCGCCTATCTACTAAATTTTGCATATTATACAGATAGAACAGACAGAAGTGCATTTAGAGGAGGAACGCCAGAAAGCAGAACGGTTAGCTTCCCCATTGCGTGCTGCAGGAATTGAACCAGAAGTTTGATGGATCAAAAAGTAGGGTGCGTGCGGGGCACCCTACAACTCATATTTAAACCTATAAAAGTTGGTAGTCATGCAAGCGTAAGGATAAAAGGGGATTAAAGTGGTTGAGCTACCATTATCAAAACCCTGACTTTGCACCACTACCTAAAAGTTAAAATCGCTCGCTCTTTTTAGGCTTGCGGTTGTCAAGCCGATATTCCCTCTGACACGACTTACAACACAACAAAGACAGCAGCCGTTAGAGCGCTTTGAGCTGCACCTTGGACTACGCCCAAATAATTGCTGCCGAGTTTAATAGCCGTACTACTAACAGCCGCTCCACCATTTAGACCTAAATTCACAGCCTCAAAAGTCAGACTGCCAAAAGTGTTGCCGTCAGTTAAAGCAATTCTATCTCCTGCGGTGAAGTCTACAATCACATCAGCATCCCCTAGAGTACCTGAAGCGGCCACACCTCCTGCTAAGATAAACGTATCATTTCCAGGCCCGCCAGTGAGAATGTCTTGACCGCGATCGCCACCGAGAAGATCGTCACCTGCGCCACCATTGAGAACATCATTTTCTTTGCCTCCCCGGATAGTGTCATTACCATCTCCTCCAGTCAAGCTATCATTGTCATTGCCGCCAAGTATCTGGTCACTTCCTGCACCGCCATCAATGTTATCGGACTCTTTACCGCCAGACAGAATATCGTTGCCCCCGCCTCCGTTAATTACATCACCACCTTGCATTCCGTTGATGTTGTCAACACCCTCTGTGCCTGTAATATTGTCTCGACCAGATAAAGCCAAGATTTGTTTACCAGCCGCCCCAGGGATTGATGCCAGCGAAATATTGTCATCACTGTCTGAGAGGTTGTAAAACTCACCGCGTACAGTATTTGCTGGTTGTCCGGTAGGATTTCCAGGGCCGGGGGAACTGATTGGGGGTACGACAATGGATACAGGCGTGCCCGGAGTTGGAGTTGGAGTCGTTATCGGAGTTGGAGTTGGAGTCGTTATCGGAGTTGGAGTTGGAGTCGTTATCGGAGTGGGAGTGGGAGTCGGAGTCGGCATCCCTACCGGAGTGGGAGTGGGAGTCGGAGTCGGCATCCCTACCGGAGTGGGAGTGGGAGTCGGAGTCGGCATCCCTACCGGAG
>NZ_JAUBQN010000007.1:184747-214924 GCF_036701295.1 Microcoleus harperi Pol14_C6
TGGGAGTCGGCATCGGCATCCCTACCGGAGTGGGAGTCGGCATCGGCATCCCTACCGGAGTGGGAGTCGGCATCGGCATACCGCTGTCGTCATCCTTAATTGTGAGTGTAGCGGTGGCCTGTGCGCCTATCGGTGAGCCTGAGATACCTCCATTCCTTAAGGACAATTTTATCGTTTCATCTCCCTCCTGCTTGTTATCATTCACAATGGGGATTTCAAGTACCCCGAAATCTTTGTCAGCGGGAATGAAGGCTAACTCCAAGGAGCCGTAATCTTCTCCGGGAGTTGCTGTACCTGACTCTGCCCCGACAATTCCTCTCATTTCAATTCCAGTAGGGCCATTACGCTTAAAGGTAATAGTCGCTTTAGTCCCATTTTCATTGACAGTGTAATTGGCATCACTAAAGGCTATGGTGCTCAAGCTGGGTGTAGCGTTGCTATCTCCTTTGAGAGTCAAAGTGTAGGGAGTTGACCCCGACTGAGAGGAATCCTCCCAGTCCACACGCACCCTGTAATCTCCCGGCTGCAAATTTTCAGGAATTGTCACTGATGCGTCTGACCCCGCGCCTCCACGGGCGAAACCAAAGTCGGTTGCTATGTTGCCACTGCTAAAAAAAGATAGCCCCGCCTTATTTGTTAATCCCGATACCGTCACATTGATTTTCTGTTGGTTGTTTGGCGGCACTGTAAACTTGTACCAATCCACACGATCTGTGTTACTTACAAAACCCTTAATCACTATGGGATTAGGAGAGATATTGCCGATTAACGGAGGATTATCGAAGTTATTGTTAGCAGGGTCTTCTGAATCCATTTGCAGCAAATGTCTTTCAGTGTCTAAAATTCCTTTAGCTGTCATTATTCTATACCTAAATAAACTGTGTGGAAGATAGGAGATTTCTACAGGTAGGGACTTAGGAAATGCCATATCCATACTTTTTTGACTTCCTTCTACCTTTATAAAACACTCAAGACCGATAAATTACCTAACAGCTATTAGTATTTTTATTAGGTATTTTTGTGAAAACTACTCAATTTGGCATATTATACAGAAAGTTTTCGTAGAACTCGTAGTTATACCGATGAGGTAGCTACCGAACAAAAATTTTATCCATAGGTATTGGAAGGACAGAAAAGGATGCTAACAGAAAAACCTTTAGCTGTTGATTATTCTCAACCAGATGCAACTTCAAAGTTTGTTCAGCGCCCGCTCATTCACTCGAGTCATGACGCGGGATGGAAAAATATTCATCTAGCACACTATCAACTGCCTGCAATGGAAATTCCTGAAATATGTGGTTTGCAACATATAATTTGTCTTCCCTTTTGGAAGCAGTCAACAGAAATGGAATTAGCCTTTGATGGTAAGCGTCACCTAGTGCAGCATGACCGGGATGAAACGGGTTGTATTGAAATACTTCCTGCTTACGCACCTATTAAGGCTAGGTGTAGTCAGGAATTTGATATCACTCACTGCTACCTTGAGCCTACATTTCTTAATCATGCCGCCTATGAGTCAGTAAACCCTGAGCGAGTTGAAGTTAATCTCACGCTTAAAAAACCCGATCCGCTAGTTTGGCAAATTATCTTAGCACTGACAGCAGTATTGGAAAACCATCCAAATAATAGTTGCTTTTATGCGGATTCAATGGCGACGGCTCTAGCGGCTCATTGCTTAACATATTACTCAACCCGTAAGCATACTCTGATGGAATATGAAGACGGGTTGCCAAAATACAAATTGAAGCAAGCTATTGAATACATAAACGAGCATTTTAGTGAAAATGTATCGTTAGCAGAAATTTCAGCCGAATTAGGTATGAGTCAATACTATTTCTGTCGATTGTTTAAGCAATCAACTGGAATGACTCCTCATGCCTACTTAATTCAGCAACGAGTAGAGCGAGGGAAGCAACTACTGAAGCAGACAGAATGGACAATAAACAATATTGCGATCGAGTGTGGCTTTGCCAATCCCAGTCATTTTGCAAAGTGCTTTCGCCGATACACAGGCATTTCACCTAAACAGTTTCGCATCATTTAGCAAGATTATGTTCAAATCGCAAAGAAGTGTTCGACTTGAACTGGCAAAACAGATTAAAGTCGCTTACAAGGTTGCATCAGGTGCATCTAACTTTTTCCGACTGACAAAGTAGCTGTATCGAGTTGACGGGGTGTTTACTTATTATGAATATACATGACACAGCGAAATAAACTTTTACAAATACCAGCACAGAAATTTATAGAGGCTGCGGCTGGCTGGAATCTCGAACAGTTATATGCAGACTTGACAGCAGCCAAACAAGAGTACGCCAGCAGTAGAAAGCAGCGACTCACTCCTTTAGAAAAAACGTACCTGCGAGGATTGCTTTGCAATTATAGCCCGCCGGAAATTGCCACCGCACTCAACCGCGAATGCGCCGGTATTAGAGTAGACTTATCGAGAGGGCTGTATCGCTACATAGAAATTTTGACGCTGCAACAACCGAAAGACTGGAAAGAAATCCCAAGAATGCTAGAAATACGTGGTTATCAACAAAAGGGTAGTGGAGAAACATTGCTTCCTACATTGAGAAATTATACTCAAACTCCCCAAACTTCTATGGAAAATCGAACTGAATGGGGGCTGGCGGTGGATACGTCTCTTTTCTACGGGCGCACAACAGAACTTGCTAACTTAGAACAATGGATTTTACAAGAAAACTGCCGCTTAGTTGCTGTATTGGGTATGGGTGGCCTTGGCAAAACTGCTTTAGTATCTAAGCTAACAAATCTGATTAAACACCAGTTTGAGTGCGTAATTTGGGTCAACCTCAGTCATGCACCTGTGTTGGCAGATACTCTGGTAAATTTAATCGAATTTTTATCTGATAAACCGCAAAGCGATGTAGAAAAATTGCAGTTAATTACTCATGATAAAAAACTTTTTCAAGCTGCGATGTCGCAGCTTGAGCTTTCTCTGGAGAACCTAATCGCTTCCACAAATGCAATAGAACCGACAATTATCGCTGATGGTATCCAGCGTCTGATTCAGTGTTTACAAAAGCGTCGGTGTTTGATAATCTTAGATGAGTGGGAAGCTGTTTTCTGCACTGAGCAGTTAACAGGAATTTATCGAGAAGGATATCAAGTGTATGGGGAATTTCTGAAACAAGTAGGAAAATCCCAGCATCAAAGTTGCTTGCTGTTGACTAGCTGCGAAAAACCTAAAGAAATTGCGGCGTTAGAAGGTCAAAATCAATCGGTACGGTCATTGAAATTGGGTAGTTTGGGAGAAGCGGCTGTGGAAATCCTTAAAAGCAAGGGTTTGTCTGAAGAAAGTGAATACTCACAATTGATAGAGGCATACAGCGGCAATCCTTTAGCGTTAAAAATAGTAACGACAACTATTCATGATATGTTTGGGGACAACATTGCTAAATTTTTAAGAAATGGGCTGTTTCTGGGAGATTATAGCGATACTTTATCTCGACAGTTTAATCGCTTATCAGGATTAGAAATCCAGCTATTACACTGCATGGCGAAAGAAGTCAAGCCTGTTGGTTGTGAAAATTTGTACTCCGATGTTGAGCAAGAGAGGAGTTTAGAATTGCTGAAGGCGTTAGAATCGCTTTTAAGGCGATCGCTAATTGAAACAGTCCAAGGCGAAAGTGAAACTCTGTTCGCGCTTCAACCTGCTGTAAAGAAATATATGATGTCTGTGGCAAGATTGCCTAAGCTGTAAATAATCTACCGAGGTTCTATTTCCAATCGGTTTCAGCTTGGGATAGCACATAAGCTGAAACATCGATAATTTGTTGTTCCGACAAACGATCTTTGTAAGCTGGCATAATACCTTTGCCGTTGGTTACTAAGTTGGAAATGTTGGCGATGGAATCCATGCCGTATTTTTTTAAGGCTTTTTGTTTCAAGTTTTTGCCGCGCCTGATAATGTTGCTGCCGTTGATGTGACAGCCTGCACAGTTGGCGCTGAAGACTTCGGCTGCGGTTGTGGGATTTGTAGTTGTATCTGCGATCGCCATTTGGGAATTAGTGGCGATTTCTACAAATGCCAGTGTGAGTATCAATAGAAAGGCGGTGAGAATTTTTTTTAAGTTCTTTAGCGAAATCATTTATTTGCAATTTGAAAAAATGTGCTGGATTTAAGGATATCACTAAATACGCATTTTGAGTTAACTCAGCGATTCATTCTTCCCAATCGAAGGTGCGGGAAACTGCTTTTTTCCAAAAGCGATATTTTTGCTCGCGAAGTGCGATCGGCATTTTCGGGTCCCAAATACAATCCACGGCCCAATTGTCGCGCAATTCGGCTAGCTGACTCCAAAAACCAACCGCCAAACCAGCCGCATAAGCCGCACCGAGTGCAGTAGTTTCTGCTACCACAGGTCGCACCACAGGCACTCCCAAAACATCGCTCTGAAACTGCATCAGCGTGTGGTTTCCCACCATACCTCCGTCTACTTTTAAAGACAAAAGCTGCACTGCTGAATCCTGATTCATAGCGTCCAAAATTTCCCGCGTTTGCCACGCTGTGGCTTCCAATACTGCGCGGGCAATGTGTGCCTTAGTCACGTAGCGAGTTAAACCTGCAATTACTCCCCGCGCGCTGTCTTTCCAATAGGGTGCGTAGAGTCCCGAAAATGCCGGGACAACGTAAACTCCGCCACTATCTTCGACTGTATTTGCTAATGTTTCTACTTCTGCAGATGTGTTGATGATGCCCAAATTGTCCCGCAGCCACTGCACTAGAGCTCCGGCGATCGCAATACTGCCTTCCAAAGCATACACAGCGGGCGATTCCCCCATCTTGTAGGCGACTGTTGTTAGTAATCCTTGCTTTGAAGGGACGATCGCCTCACCGGTATTGAGCAGCATAAAACAGCCCGTACCGTAAGTATTTTTCGCCTCCCCGGGACTGAAACAAGTTTGCCCGACGAGGGCGGCCTGCTGATCGCCCAAAGCAGCAGCAATCGGAACACCTGCAAGCAATCCTTTTGCAGTTCCAAAAACTTGACTCGAAGGGCGAATTTCTGGCAGCATCTGGCGGGGAATTGCCATTATTTCCAAAGTTTCGGCATCCCAATCGAGGGTTTGCAAATCCATCAGCATCGTGCGGCTGGCATTGGTAACATCGGTAATGTGCGCGCCGCCAGTCAGGTGCCAAATCAGAAAAGTATCGACATTGCCAAAAATCGCATCCCCTTGATTTGCAGCTTCCCGCAATCCTGCAATATTGTCCAACATCCACTTAATTTTCGGCCCGCTGAAATAAGTGGCCAGCGGTAAACCGCATCGTTTTTGAAATCGATTTTTGCCCTCAACTTCAGCTAATTTTTCGCAAATGTGGTGAGTGCGAGTATCTTGCCAAACAATCGCATTGCCGTAAGGTTTGCCAGTTTTTTTGTCCCAAACAATTGCTGTTTCGCGCTGGTTGGTAATACCGAGTGCAGCAATATCTTTGGGGTCGATATTGCCGATTTCGAGGGCATTTTTAATCACGCTTTGGGTGCGCTGCCAAATTTCATCGGGATTGTGCTCAACCCATCCTGGTTGCGGATAGATTTGCTGGTGTTCTTGTTGGTTGCTGCAAATTATCTGTCCTCGGCGATCGAATACGATAAATCGGGTGCTGGTGGTTCCTTGGTCGATCGCTGCTACGTACTTTTTTGCCAATTGTCTAAAACCTTTTTAGTAATGAGATCTTTAACGTATATGATACTATGTAAAATACAAGGTAATCTCAAAAACTTTAGTTTAGGGAACTCCACAAGTTGAAACTGGCAGATTTGCTCAGGCTCGATCGCACAATTAAGGTTATTGGCTTTGATGACGCTCCGTTTTCTCGTACAAGCGGCAGTCTGGTGTCGATCGCAGGCATAGTCTGCGGGGGAACTCGATTTGAAGGAATGGTGTGGGGAAAAGTTCTCCCCGACGGATTAGATGCCACGGATGCTATTTCTGGCCTACTCATCGGAGGCAAATTTTTGCCACAATTGCATCTGGTTTTGCTAGACGGAATTGCTTTCGGCGGCTTCAATATTATTGACCTTCCCCAGTTAGCATCGCGGCTGCAAATTCCTTGCGTTGCTGTCATGCGCCGCCAACCAGATTTAGCGGCTGTTGAAAAAGCCCTCCGGCATTTACCCGACTCGGAATACCGTTTAGAATTGTTGCGTCGCGCTGGTAAAATTTACGCTTTTGAACCTTTCTTTTTTCAAGTTTGTGGCGAAAAACCAGAAGTAATTGCGCTGGCGCTTCAGCGTTTGACAGACACTGGTAAAGTTCCTGAAGCTTTGCGTTTAGCTCATTTGATTGGTGCGGCGGTAATTAATGGAGTTAGCAGCAGTTCTGCTTGAATCATTGTTAAGAACGGGCAAGATGCCCGTTCCACAAAGAGTAATTTTTTTGTTGGTTGGCCGGAGATCCTGTTAAGAACGGGCAAGATGCCCGTTCCACAGTAATTTTTTTTGTGGGGTTGGCATCCTGCCCGCCCATGAAAGACTTATTGACAATGGTGCAATATCTCAGTTTCTAGTCTCTTACTTAGACAATCTCGCCCTCTAATTCACCGAATTCGATTTGAGTTCCCAACGCCAAAGTCAGGGTACTTTCAGGTTCTACCATTTTTATATCGCCTTGAATGTCGGTAGCCCACCAAGCGCGATCGCACAAATTGGTCAATCCTAACGAAAGCTCGTTTCTCGATCGAGAAGTGACTATAGCTACAAGACCGTTAGATGCTGCGGCTGTTAAACTCGGTATGTCAGAGTTGAATAGTTGAGTTCCCGCACTCAGAGGAATAACTCGACTGCCTAATTTCAGAGAAAATTGGCTGCTGGTAAAAGAATTTACTGGGGGCTGATCGGATATAAAGGTAGGCGGAATATTTGCCGTTGTTGGGGCTGGCAAGTCAGAGTTTCCTACTGTAATTGTACAGTTGCCGATTTTCTTTTGGTCGCCCGATCGCAAATAACTCACCGCCCCGCTATCAACATTCTCGCAAACAATTTGACCGGCTTCCAATTGAAAGCGCATAGCCAAGGGCGAAACATTCGGAATGCAGATAATAGACAAATTTTCATCACTGCCAAAAGTGATCGGTTCCGAACCCAGAGTGAGAGTGCGATTTGCTCCGGTATCGTAACTAATTACCAGCCAAGCTTTGTTGAACAAAGTTTCGGCTACAACTAGCATAATTCCAATCCAAAAACCGATCGCAGCACAGCCAGCTAAACGGCCCGCTGTACCGGATAGATTGTAAGCAAACAGAATAAACAAACAGCCGCCCAAAACTCCTCCAACACCGCCGCCTCCCGCGCCGCGAAGCGCTCCCAAATTAGGAATGCGCTGTGCAAGTCCAAGTCCTAACAAACTGCCAGCTATTCCCCAGCAAATTACTCGTAATAATTCGTTGTTTCCGTCGCCAATTCCGCTATAAATACCTTCCGCGATCGCCCCCGAAATTGCTCCTGCTATTAAACCAAACAATCCGCCATTTTTTACAGCCTGTTTAATTTGAGGCTTGCCTTTGATATAGTAATAATAGCCGAACATGATAGCCGTAGCAATACCACCGCCTACCAATCCAAACCAGCGACCTGTAGACAATACACTATCAAAAAAAGATTCCGAACCAGGGAGTCGCTGCATGAAAGGTTCGGTGATGAGATTGCCGACGAAACCGCCGACAGCACCGCTAATCCCAAACTGCAAAGCTTTTTTAAAGGCTGATAGATTTCTTTTCACGGCGCACCAGATTAAAAGTGAGAGTCAAATCTACCTACAAGCTCGAAAGTTACGATTTCCGATGATGGGATATCTTGCATCCTTGTTAATAAGCCTCTCACGGGCGGGCTATCCGATGCCCACCCCTACTCCCCACAACAAAATTTACTCTTTGTCGAACCCGCCCCACAGCCTGTGCGAGCGATAATGCTGCAAGATGTGAGTGTGAGATTCTCCCACATCTCCCGCCTTTCTCGCTTTCCTCTCAGCAACAAGTCTTTGGCCCTCGCGCCGTCGCCCGCCACAATTCCACCTCAATGCTCGATCGCCTGCAACCCTTGGTAGCAGATAACTTTAGCGATTTTTTTAACTGTGAAATTTTAACTTATAAGACCCAAGCGAGGGACCAAACATGAAAAGGAATGTTACAAACTATTACAGTAACACTCAGAATGTGAACATAATGCCTCAAAATACTTGCGAGAGGTAGTTGTGTCAGAGAAGCAATATCCTTACTAACTGCCCGACAGTCACTCGATCGCCACTAAGTGGCCTGCTGCAATCTCGATCGTAAATTAAAGATCGCATCAGTCATTTATGGTATTGTAAGCGACAGGCTTAGTGCGAGCACTCACAACCGCACCGGCGTGAAGAACGAGCGCCGTTAAGCACCGAAGGCAGTCACCCGCCAACAACTTCAACAGTTGCTGAGTGTGGAAAGTCCAGCCTTCCCCGTCAAAGCTCCTGCCTGAGCAGGAAAGATACGGGACGCAAGCGCCCGCCTTCGCTAGCTCAGCGCAGAGCAGTTCATATAGCAAAATATCCAGCGGGTACACACAAGATGAGTATCGTCACCAAATCAATCGTCAACGCAGACGCCGAAGCTCGCTACTTGAGCCCAGGTGAATTAGATCGGATCAAAAGCTTTGTCACCTCTGGTGAACGCCGCGTCCGCATCGCCCAAATTTTGAGCGAATCCCGCGAACGCATCGTCAAGTCAGCAGGCGACCAACTTTTCCAAAAGCGCCCTGATGTTGTTTCTCCCGGCGGCAACGCTTACGGCGAAGAAATGACCGCAACTTGCTTGCGCGACCTCGACTACTACCTGCGTTTGATCACCTACGGAATCGTAGCTGGCGACATTACTCCGATCGAAGAAATCGGTATTGTCGGCGTCCGCGAAATGTACAAATCTCTCGGCACCCCGATTGAAGCCGTCGCCGAAGGCGTTCGCGCTATGAAAAGTGCAGCAAGTTCGCTGCTGTCTGGAGAAGATGCTTCCGAAGCTTCCTCTTACTTCGACTACGTTATCGGTGCGATGCAGTAAGGAATTTCGATTTTAGGTTTTCGATTTTAGATTGAAACATTGGGGGTTGCCGGCAACAAGTTAAAACCTTTTGCAAATAACCAGCCATTTAAAAATCTTAAATCCCAAATCCCAAATTCCAAATTCTAGCTCCAAAATTGGACTGACTCAGCCACTTTCTAGGAAACAAGACAACCATGCAAGACGCAATTACCGCCGTTATCAATTCCTCTGACGTTCAAGGTAAGTACCTGGACATCAGCGCTCTAGACAAGCTCAAGAACTACTTTGCTTCTGGCGAACTGCGCGTCCGCGCCGCTACAGCCATCAGCGCCAATGCAGCCACAATCGTCAAAGAAGCAGTTGCTAAGTCTCTGTTGTACTCTGACGTAACTCGTCCCGGCGGCAATATGTACACCACTCGTCGTTATGCAGCTTGCATCCGCGACTTGGACTACTACCTGCGCTATGCCACCTACGCTATGCTAGCTGGCGACCCTTCCATCCTCGATGAGCGCGTGCTCAACGGTTTGAAAGAAACCTACAACTCCTTGGGCGTGCCCATCGGTTCTACCGTACAAGCAATCCAAGCAATGAAAGAAGTCACCGCTGGTTTGGTCGGTTCTGACGCTGGTAAAGAAATGGGCGTCTATTTCGACTACATCTGTTCTGGCTTGAGCTAAGACTCAGGAAGAAGGAAGAAGTAAGAAGGAAGAAAGAAGAAGAAATAACATTTATTTCTGGCGTCTTTTAACTTTTAACTTTGGACTTGTTACCTTTGGCTTTGAAAAGAGGTCAGGGAAGTTGAGAGTGATTGCTAGACCGTCAAAGGCTTGTCGAGAAAGCCCGACGAGTTTTAACGAGCTAGTTTTGACTCCTAACTCCCTGCCTTCAATCTTTAAAAAATCCATCTAATAATCTGTAAACCTACTCAGGAGTTAGTTTCCCATGAGAATGTTTAAGGTGACTGCTTGCGTCCCCAGTCAGACTCGCATCCGCACTCAGCGCGAATTGCAAAATACCTATTTTACTAAGCTCGTTCCTTACGACAACTGGTTCCGGGAACAGCAAAGAATTATGAAAATGGGCGGCAGAATTATTAAAGTGCAACTGGCTACCGGTAAGCCCGGAGCTAATACAGGTTTACTTTAAGAGCCGAAGCTGGATTAGTAGAGGGGTAAGAGGTCGCGATCGACCTCTTTTTTGTTGTTATAGTAGAAAAAAGAATTTCCAGCGTTGTTAATTTAATCCTTGACCAATATTTCAATAAGCAGAAAGTATAACTGCGATTATCGCTAAGAAAACAGCAAGCATTTGTGGTAATGTAATAGCCTCTTTTAAGAATAAAGACGATAATAATATAGTAATCAGCGGGTAGATAGACGTAACACTCACTACATTGGCAACTTCACCTTTGCCAAGGGCTATAAAAAATACTAATGATGCCACTGGGCCACAAACGCCAACTAACATGGCAAACAAAATTCCCCTAACATCTCCCTCAAAACTAAAATTATTAGTGTGGAAAATAATAAATAAAGTAGTTAAAATAGCGCCAATTGCTTCATAAACAAAAGCAGTTTTGTAGTCAATATATTGAGTCGCTAAATTACCAAAAAATCCCCACAAACCATATAATAGCGAACAGATTAATGCGTAAATTAACCAATCTGGTACTTTAGCCATCTTTGTTAGAGTTTATTGAGATCATTCTAAAATCCTATGGCTAATGACATTCGACGCTTGATTCCATTTTTTGACCCCAGCGCGTCTCAATGGGCCGCTGAGGCCCGGTGGCTGAGGTGGCTGACTTTTCTGTGGCTGTTTGTTGGGCTGACAGCATTGTTTTCGGCTTCCTATCCCATTGCCAATTATGAATTTGGAGACGGCCTTTATTATTTTAAACGACAGCTAATCGCAGTGGCGATCGGGCTGGCCGGTTTTAACTTGATGGTATACTCCCCCCTGCGGTATCTGCTGAAAACAGCTCAATTAGGCGTTTTATTGCTGCTGGGATTACTGTGGCTGACCTTGGTTCCGGGGGTGGGAACCACAATCAACGGGGCGACTCGGTGGATATCTCTGGGTCCAGTTCCGATTATTCAACCTTCTGAGTTGATCAAGCCGTTTTTTGTTCTCCAAAGCGCCCGCATTTTCGGCAACTGGCCCCGGTTGACGAATAAAGTTCGCTTAACTTGGCTGTTAATTTTCGCTGCAATGCTTTTGGGAATTTTGTTGCAGCCGAATTTGAGTACCACGGCTTTGTGCGGGATGACTTTGTGGTTGGTGGCTTTGGCTGCGGGCTTACCTTACTTGCAGTTGGGCGCAACGGCTATGGGGGGAATGCTTTTAGCCGTTTTAAGTATTAGTTTTAGGGAATATCAGCGCCGCCGGATTATGTCTTTTCTCAATCCTTGGGCTGACCCGATGCAAGACGGCTATCAGTTGATTCAAAGTCTCCTGGCTGTCGGTTCTGGGGGCGTTTGGGGTGTGGGTTTGGGGATGTCCCAGCAAAAGTTATTTTATTTGCCTATTCAGTACAGCGATTTTATTTTTGCTGTGTTTGCTGAGGAGTTTGGTTTGGTGGGAGGTTTTTCCCTGCTGCTGATGTTGGCGGCTTACTCTACTGTGGCTTTGAGAGTAGCGATGAAGGCTCGAAATAGTGAGAGTCAGTTGGTCGCGATTGGGGTGATGGTGGTGATGGTGGGACAGTCACTGCTGAATATTGGGGTAGCGACGGGGGTTTTGCCGACTACGGGTTTGCCACTGCCGTTTTTTAGTTACGGGGGTTCTTCGATGTTGGCAAGTTTGTTGTTGTCGGGGTTGCTGATTCGGGTGGCGAGGGAGAGTTCTGAGGCTGATGTGGTTTCTTTAAACGGCCTCCGTGGAAAGCCCGGAAAGCCGAACTTACGATCGAACAATGCAACTACACAAACTGAATAATTTGTCAATAGTAAACACACCCGATTAACTTCCAGGCAGAGCCTGGGAACCAATCCCCAGAGGCTCTGCCTCGATTCTTGCTAGGGCAAATTGGAGGGGGAGCCTCCGGATCTGCCTTACCAAGCAGATCCGGGGAACGAGTAATAGCAAATAAAAACTAACGATCGACTATTTCCGCCCGTCACCTTTATTGGGCGGTTCTTCTTGTTGTTCTTGAGGTTTAGCTGTGATGTCAGTTAATTTTTTTTTGTCGGGTTGCGGTGTCTCTTGAGTTGAGTTAGCCATTGAGTTTTGTTCTAAATAGATGCACCGCTTAATTATATCTTTTCCAACTGCAAAGTTATAGCTGTAGATAGGTAGAGGAAGAGCCAGAAAAACAATTCTCATGCACAGAGATTTGATAGCTAATACTGGAAGACTTTATGTAAATGCAAAAAAGTGTAAATGCAAATAGCTGTAGGTTCTACACTGCTTGAGGGTTGCAGCCAAACAAATCGGAGGTGGAGGCAAAAACATCTTTGTTAAGTATTAAATGCCGCTCGCCATCTCGACTGATTAACCCTTGCTGCTGCAATTTTCCCAGCATTCGAGTTACTGTTACCCGCGTCGTGCAAATCGCATTAGCAATATCTTGATGTGTCAAACGGATATTCAAACGAGTTCCCTCAACCACAGGCTGACCGAATTCCTGTTGCAATAATAGCAGTAGCTGATACAAACGGTCATCTACTCGCCGCTGTCCGGCGATCGCTAAAATTGCTTCCATTTGCCGCAGTCGCCGTACCATTTGAGGCAGCAACTCGTGAGCCAATTGAGGAGAAGCTTCGATTTCCACCATAGAATACCACATCAAATAAATATCTGATGTCGCTGTAGCTCGGTAAGTCTGCAAGCTTGTCAACCACAAACCGAAGCACATCGAAGGTCCAACCCAACCCAAAAGTCCTTCTTCCCCGGTTGGATAAAGCGTACTCAGTTGTGCTAGACCTTGACAGACTCGCCAAAGACCGTGGGACATCATAGGAATGGTTTCGCCCTTGGCATAAAAATGCAAGTTTCGACTCGCTCCTGTGTTATGCTGGATTTCCGCTAAAAGTGCTTTGGATGTTGGTGGCATATCCGTTATTTCCAGCTAAAAAACATTCGTCTGAGACCTACGCCTCTGACTTTAGCCGGCCAAGGTAAAGGTTTGGTAATCGTCTGGTTAGCGCCAAGATAAGCTTTAGTCATTAGTTGTGAGTTGTTATAAAATAACTGAGCGCACGCTGGCTTGTGTAAAATAAATGGACTCGTTATTTGCGGCATTTTAAATAAAAATTTAATTGGAAAAAATTTGCAGAATATTTGTTAATAAATAGTCTGTTAATTAAGGTTAAATAGAAAACAGAGGCGAGTTCTGAAGTTCGATCGCACTCCCAGGCCCGCCGAGTCAACTGCTGCTATCTGCTGCCACAACCTTCAAGAACTTCTAAAATAGTTCAAGAAGATATCAAAAGACAAAGTAAGGTTTTTCATGGCCGATCAATTAATTCGCGCTACAGCCGCAGAGGGCGGAATTCGCGCTGTAGGCGTCATTTCCACCCGCCTCACCGAAGAAGCAAGACAGCGGCACAAGCTCTCCTACGTGGCTACAGCGGCCCTGGGCCGCACAATGTCGGCGGGGCTGTTACTCGCCTCCAGCATGAAGCGGCCCGAATCGAGAGTCAACATTCGCATCAAAGGAGATGGGCCACTGGGCGGGCTTCTGGTGGATGCGGGACTTGATGGAACAGTTCGAGGTTATGTGGAAAATCCCGAAGTCGAATTGCCGCCCAATGCTAAAGGCAAACTCGACGTTGGCGGAGCAATAGGTGACGGTTATTTGTACGTGGTGCGGGACGTTGGATACGGATTCCCTTATTCAAGTACGGTAGAATTGGTTTCCGGCGAAATTGGCGACGATCTGACTCATTATTTGGCAACCTCGGAGCAAACGCCTTCGGCTCTGGTTCTGGGGGTGTTTGTGGGGGCGGGCGGGGTACAAGCGTCTGGGGGTGTGCTGTTGCAGGTTCTGCCGAAGGCGGCAACGGATGAAAAACTGGTGCAAACTTTAGAATCTAGAGTTGCTGAATTGTCGGGCTTTACGCCACTGCTGCGATCGGGCAAAACGCTGCACGAGATTCTCGAACAGTTACTGGGAGATATGGGCCTGGAAATTTTCCCGGAAACTCAGATGGTGCGCTTTGACTGTGGCTGTTCGTTCGATCGAGTTTTGGGAGCTTTGAAAATGTTGGGCGAAGCCGAACTCCAAGACATGATTGAAAAAGATGGGGGGGCTGAGGCTACGTGCCATTTCTGCAACGAGGTTTACAAAGCTAATAGCGACCAACTTGCAGAACTCATCGGCGATTTGCGATCGAACTCCGGTTCTTGAGAGGATAATGTGTAATTGGCTCTATTGAGTGCGAGTTAGGGATGACGGCCTTGACCAATTGCCAATTACGCATTATCAATTACCTAATCACAAAATTTTGATTTTGGCGGTTTGGCGATCGGCTCTTGCAGTCTAGGGCCGACGGGAGTATGTAAAAGTGATGAATACATTTTATAAAGCAGTTGATAGCAGCGCTCGCAGTTTTTAAACAACTAACGCTAGCTGGTTGCTGTTTGTGGTGAGGATATGAGTCAAGAGCGCAAAATACCAGGCCGTTGGTCTGCATCAGAATCCTTGGAGTCAAAAAAGGATAGTTCGTCGCTGGTGCGCTTACCAGCAAGGAAAAACCGGGCTGAACGACTTAAAGAACTCCGAGAGTTGGTTACTTCGGGAAAACTGCCGGGAGGGCATCTGGAAATACCGCCGAATTTGTCTGGGGAAAACTCGCAGCCGCCTGGAGAACACAATCCGTTTTGGCGGAACTGGTCGAATAAGTGGCAGTTTTGGCTGGCGCTTAGTTTGATGCTATCGGTGGGTATGGGGTTTGTGGCAATTGCGTCTTTACTCAACCTGACCTCACAGTCCAATTGCTCAAAGATTTTTTGGCCGACAGCTTCTGCTAACGATCGCTTTTTTTGTGCTCAAGAAGCAGCAAGCAAGCGGACGGCGGATGATTTGCTCAGGGCGATCGAATTAGTTAATGCTTTGCCAAAAGACCATCCGCTGCGGCCGAGAATTAACACTCAAATCGATCGGTGGTCGGAGGATATTCTCAGGCTGGGAAATGCTACTTTCCAAGAAGGAAAGCTGGAGGAGGCGATTGCGCTCGCTCGCAAGGTTCCTAAAGACGTTCCGGCTTACCCGACGGTGGAAAAGCAGATTGAAAAGTGGCAGTCGATATGGAGCGATGCAGAGAAAATTTACCGCACGGGCGAAGACCACTTGCGTCAGGAAGAGTGGGCGCTGGCTTTCCGCCAAGCTACTTTGCTTTTGGATTTGGGAAATACTTTCTGGGAATCGGCTAAGTACGAGGAATTGACTAAGCTAATCCAAGCGACTCGGACTGAGGGCAATAAGTTGGTCAAAGCCCGGAATACAGCCTCGGAGGGAGGTCTCGACAATCTGGTGACGGGGATTAAGCTGGCTCAGGAAATCGATCAAAACAGTTATTTGTATCAAGCTGCCAATAAAGCGATCGCGGAATTTAGCAAGAAAATTTTGGAGATCGCCCAAAAACGCTTGCAGGCAGGGGATTGGGAGCAGGCGAGCGCGATCGCTAACAAGATTCCCGACACCGCAAATTTAAGGGAACAAGTTGAGGATTTTAACCAGTTGGCGAATGCTACTGCTCAGGCTTTGACTGGCTCTGTTGAGGGTTTCTCCAAGGCGATCGAGATTGCTCAAAAGTTGAAGTCCGGCCGCCCTTTATACAAACAAGCTCAAGATTTAGTCGGCCGCTGGCAGCAAGAAATGGCTGATGTGAAAGTTTTGGATTTGGCAAGCAGGCTGGCGGCGCCGGGAGGGGTAAATGATTTGAGGGCTGCGATCGCGCAATTGCAAACAGTCCCCCAATCAAATCCCCGCGCTTCGGAAGCTCGCAGTCAAATTAGCAGCTTGACCCGTCAAATCGAGTTGCTGGAAGACAGTCCGTATTTGCAAAGAGCGAACGATTTGGCGAGTACGGGCGATCCGAATGCTCTGGAAGCGGCCGTTGCTCAAGCTTCTCGGATAGGTAGAGGTAGGGCGCTTTACGTGGAAGCTCAAACCAAAATTCAAGCTTGGATCGAGAGGAGACAGCGGCTTGTTGACCAGCCGTTTTTGGATAGAGCTCAGCAGCTAGCGGCGAGCGGCAATTTGGCGGGGGCAATTGAGATGGCCCGCCGGATTCGATCGGGACGGGTGCTTTATGAGGAAGCTCGATCGAACATTCGGACTTGGGAGGCTCAATTTCAGGGCGACCAAGATTTGCAGAACGCCCGTCAGGCTGCCCGAGCGGGGACTGCGGAAGCTCTGCAAACGGCAATTGGGCTGGCCCTTCAGGTGCCCGAGTCGAGTTCGCTCCGGTGGCAGGCGAGTGAGGCGATTGATGAGTGGAGCCAGCGGATTTTGGCGCTTGGTGTGGAACAGTCGTCGTCGGATCTGGCTGGGGCGATCGCGACTTTGAAGAAAATTCCCTCGGGAACTCGGGCTTTTGAGCAAGCTCGATCGCAAATCAAAGTTTGGGAGGAGTCGCTGGACCCTCCCGATACTGAATCTCCCCCTCCCGAACCGCCGGAAACTGAGCCACCTAGCAGCTCTAGGAGTCGGTAAATTGGAGGGTGAGAAGGTGCTAACTAATATCTTTACTTCTATGTATTAGGGAACCAAAAATGAAAACGCCCAAGCAAGTTCTCCAAGATTGGGTTTCTGCTTATAACGCTCGTGACCCTCACGCCCTGATCGAGCTTTATCACGACGATGCAGAGAACCATCAAGTTGCCTTTGGCGATCCTCTAAACGGTCGTGAGGCATTGCTTGAGAGTTTTGTTACCTTCTTCCAAGCTTTTCCAGACAATTACACGCAAGTTGAGAATCTGTTTGAGGAGGGCGAGTGGGCGATCGTCGAGTGGACTGGTGGGGGCACATTTCTAGGTGAGTTTGGTGGGAACCTACCAACTGGCAAAAGCTTTACGCTGCAAGGCTGTGGCTTCTTTCATATTGTTGATGGCAAAATCCATTTTCAACGCGGTTACATAGACAAGCACACTTGGTTCATGCAGCTTGGGCTACCGATATCATAAGCTTCCTGTTCTGCAACTGTACAATTATTCGCCATCAAGTCTTTGCTAACTAAAACTTGCGTTGCAGGTAGATACTAGCGAAAAAAGGTGCTTTTTCCCGATGCTTGCAATCTCATTAAAATGACTAATTCCAGATCCTAAACATCCGCCGGATTCAAGTGCATCATTGCCCAAGTGGTGTAAGTGCCGATCGGACTCCAAAGTATGTAAGGCAGCAATAACAGGGCGGCAGGCTCGGAAACTTGCAACACACTTAAAGCTAGTATTACGCTTAAAATAGCGCCCGTTCCGCCGATTATTGTGCCGATTTTTAGGCTCCTAACTTTGCACATAACTGAGGTATAAGACATAGTTACTATTTCTAAAAGCAGGTACAAACCCATTCTCAGCCAAGTCTCCTGAGTTCCTGGCTCTTTTTCCCAAACAATCACGGCTGACCAAGCTGCACAAATAAAAATTACTGTCCAAATTAGGGGAATTGCTTTTTCAAATACTAGCCATCTGGGACGCTGCAATCGGTTGAACCATTGGATGTCGCTGGGCGGGATGAAGTTAGCAGCTAGTGCTACTATCAAGGCGACGCCTCCAATTACCATCCAGGATTTAATCATTTTTTTACCTTGGGCGAGGTTGACAGGTTCAATTCAGCAGATATTATCTCTAATTTTGGCGATCGCGCAATCCGTCCCTAGTTATATTAGGTTGGGTGCCGTCGCGAAACCCAACATCAGTTGAAAAGTAATTTAGACTTCGGGGAAATCTCAATTTATTTTCTTCTATTCTGTTTCATAAGATAAAAAATGTGACTCTTGCTCCCTCCCCTTTTCAAGGGGAGGGTTCGGGTCGGCTTTTCAGTAAAATTGACCAGTAAATTGAACAAAAAGTCTCTTAGTCTTTCAAAAAAATCGGCGACTAGCCGAGGCGGTGATGCTGTTCTAATTCTAAACTAGAGTCATTCTCTTTTTTGGGAACCAGAAGCGTATTTTCGCTGCTCGGTTGCAACACAGCTTTAATCACTTGGAGAAAACGGTTAGGCTTTTTAGTTTGACCGTTGAGAGTCCGCCGGTCTTGCACTTTTTTAGAAAGGTGCCTCATCACAGATAAATCGAGTTCATCGATGAAATGGTCTGCTATACGTTCTCCCATTAAATCAATAGCTTCAGCATACTGCTCTGTAAGCGTTTCTATGGCATCGTATGCTTCGTCAGCAACTTGACTTGCTACTGTTTTATTGTGGTCGCCCGGTGTCTGGGAATGGCTGCGGCGTCGGTCTAAAAGACTTTGGTAATCCGCAATGCTCATTCCCAAATTGTAGAGATGGTGGTGAGCGTGATCCATCAAATCTACTTCGCTGGGATAGAAGAAACCACGAGTGCTGTTGATGCCGTGCACTTTTGCCCAACGCCGTAGAGTTGTCTCATCTTGCAGTTGGTATCGCTCCAACATTTGAGCTGTGTTCAGCTCTACTTCTGGCGTAACTTTGAAATCGCTCATCGGTAAATCCTCGCGGGTGAGTAAATAAATAAAATTGAAACTTAGAATCTGTGATTGACGTACAGTCTGAAAATGATGATCAATCCTGTGACGGCATTGAGGGAAGTCTTGCGGGCATTTGCTAACCGTCGATCGTGCGATCGTCGTTGGATCGAGTCAGAGAATTTCAGGGTAGCGTACTTTTGGGCTTTGTCTCGATCGCTTTCGGGAGCAAGCACACAGGGTTAATAATATAGCTGATTTAAGGTTTCAACAACCGTTAAAAATAGTAAACTTTGATTTTTGGGGTTGAATTATTAGTAATGTTGAGCTATAATATTTTCAATAACCGTGCAATTAGTAATTTTAGTAGTTGCAAACGAGATTCTTAGTATGCCTGTATACGATTATTTGTGTCCCGAAAACAACCAGCAGTTAGAAGTGTGGCACAGCATGAACCTGGAAGTTTCGACTTGGGGCCAACTGTGCGAGTTGGCTAAGTGCGAACCCGGGGAGACTCCCGCAGATGCTCCGGTACGCCGGCTGCTGAGCGCTCCGAGATTGATGAAGCCGACATCCGACACCGATTATAAAAATTCGGGTTTTAGCAAGTACGTGAAGCGGGATGAAGGGGTTTATGAAAATGTCACGGCTAAGGATGGTGAAAGCCGTATTGTCAATCGAGATGGTAAGCCGATTAAAGACTGAGAATCCATAATAATCAAGTTTTCAGTTGAGTGAATTACATATATTAAGTAGGGACACGGCAGCGCAGTGTCCTTTGTTTGATTAGATTAAAAACAGCTATATTATTCAGATTATATTAGTCCGATGCCGACACCACAAAAGGCTCAACCGGACATAATATTATTGACCAAACCAATCTTTCATTTTTTGCTTTGCTTGTTTTTTAGTATCAGCATTAATGTATACTGAAACAGTAGCTATGGCCGCTAGCAATACTCCCAAATCGTCGGTAAATCCGATGCCGACTAATATATCGGGAATGGCATCGACAGGAGATATAAAATAGGTCAAAGCTCCAACTACAACTCCTTTTGCCCAAGCAGGCACGTTTGGGTTCTGAGCCGTATAGTAGAGAATTAAAGCTTTTTCCACTACTTCTCTTCCTGCGGTTAAAGCAAAGTTTTTAAGTTTAGCCCAAAAACTTTCATCTGAATAGTTGGTTTTGGGGTTGCTGAAGTTTGTCGTGGTTCCTTTCCGGTCGATTAAATCGAGAGGAATGCCCTTAGTTTTAAGCTGAGAAACAGCCGAATTGAAAGATGCTGATGCCTGATTTTTATTAGGGGTGGTCTCCCGTATTTGTTTGATGTCTGCGATAAATTCCTGCATGGCTTGGATTTGCAAGTCGGAAACCGCCAGCAGTTTTTTTGCGGATTGGATCGCCTCGCTTTCTCCGGGATGCAGCGTCTTATTTGCCCCAGCAATGTTAATTAAAAAATACATGACTCCCAAACGCAGCGCTTCTTCTGACTTGCTGAGTGTTTGCAAACAGTCGCTGAGTGATGGGGGACTAGCTGTGTAGGATTGGATTTGAGCCTTTGCAGAGTCAGAAAATTTGTCTAAATTTATGGTTTTAAACAACAAATCTAGTTCGTCAATATCAACGGAACCATCGGCGGCTGCGATCGCAAACAAAGAACCATAAAAAGCTAAAAGTTCGCTTTCTGAGGATGTGGCAAAAATATCTCTCTCGGACATGATGCTACTCCGATTGATCACGACGCTTTGCATTTTACCACAAAACTCAGCGCGCCATGATTTCAGAAATCGGCAATAATTTTAGAGAGTATCAAACAAAGGAGAATTTTTTATGAAAGTTGCGATCGTCGGCTGCGGCTATGTGGGTACTGCGACAGCCAAACATTTACGCGGCAAATCTGATTGTATCGTGACGGCGACAACTACCACGGCGACGAGAGTCGTTGAGTTGGAGGGTGTCGCCCAGCGGGTAGCCGTGCTCAAGGGAAATGACAAAGATGCAATGACGGCTGTATTGCAAGAACAAGATGCTGTTATGCTGTGCGTAGGTGCTCCAGATTCTGATACTTATCAGGAGAGTTATTTAGATACAGCGACTACTTTGGTATCGGTTTTAAAGCAGATACCGACAGTAAAACAAGTTATTTATACTGGTACTTATTCTGTGTATGGCGATCGCAAAGGTGAAGTGGTAAATGAAGAGTCACCAGTCGCACCTGCCAACCCAAACGGTGAAATTATGGCAGAAACAGAACGGGTTTTATTAGCAGCATCTAATGCCAATCTTCACGTTTGCATTCTCCGTTTGGGAGGAATTTATGGGCCTGGACGAGAATTAGTTAAAATCTTTGGGCGCTGGGCTGGGAACACTCGCCCTGGTGCGGGGGAAGATGCTACTAATTGGGTGCATCGGGATGATGTTGTTGGGGGGTTAACCTTTGCTTTGGAAACTCGATTGCAGGGCATTTACAATTTAGTCGGAGATGTGTCGCTATCCAGTCGCGAATTGCTCGATCGCATTTTTGAAGCTCACAATTTGCCTAAAGTTTCTTGGGATGGAAGTCCTAGCGTGCGGCCTTATAATGCGAGGGTGTCGAATCAAAAGATTAAGGCGGCTGGTTATCAGTTTGTTCATCCTGAGATTAGGGAGTTTTAGTTGGGCTAATTTTTTTTTGAACCGCAGATGCAGGCGGATAGACGCGGAGGAACGCGGATGAAGAAAGGGCGATATTGATAGCTTTAGATTTTTTATTCATCTGCGTTCATCCCTGTTCATCTGCCGACATCTGCGGTTCAAAAAAAAGCCATTTCAAGCACTAATTAACTTATCCCATAATCCCAGCAAAAAAGTCGATCGTCTCTTTCAACGCTTTCACAAACACATCAATCTCCTCGCGAGTATTGTAAAAATACAAACTCGCCCGCGCCGTAGATGAAATATTCAAATAGCGGTGCAAAGCTTGCGTGCAGTGATGCCCGGAACGAATCGCCACTCCCTCCTGATCTAACATGGTAGACAAGTCTTGAGGGTGAATTTCTCCCGCAGTAAATGCCGCCAAAGCTGCCCTACCTTCGCCGTTGCTGTCTGGTTGTGGCCCGTAAATTTTGATTTCTGGAATTTGCCGCAATTGTTGGAACATATAAGCAGTCAATTCTGCTTCGGCAGCGTGAATCTTCTCCATGCCAATGTTACCAAGATAATCGACTGCTGCACCGAGGGCGATCGCCTCGCCGATTGCAGGCGTCCCCGCCTCAAATTTGTGCGGCAAATCGGCATAGGTCGAATAATCGAGAAACACGTCAGCAATCATCTCGCCGCCGCCGAAAAACGGAGGCATTTCTCTCAGCAAGTCCAGTTTACCGTACAGAAAACCGATGCCAGTCGGAGCGCACATTTTGTGACCGGAAGCAACCAGCCAATCGCAATCTATTGCTTGCACGTCTACTATCATGTGCGGCACGCTTTGGCAAGCATCTATTAAAACTCTTGCGCCGAAACTGTGGGCAATTTTGCAGATTTCTTTGACTGGACTGATGCAGCCCAAAGTATTAGAAACGTGAACGGTTGACACCAATTTAGTTTTATGGGAAATCAGGGTTTTAAACTGTTCTACATCAAACTCGTTAGTTTCCGTTAACTCGACAAACTTCAGCACCGCACCGGTTCTTTGAGCAATCATTTGCCAGGGAACGAGATTGCTGTGGTGTTCCATCACCGACAGGATAATTTCATCTCCGGCTTGCAGATTGCTCAAGCCCCAAGAATAAGCAACCAAATTAATCGCTTCGGTGGCGTTGCGAGTGTAAACAATTTCTTGCCGCGACGCCGCATTCACAAACGCCGCAACTTTGTCTCTAGCACCTTCGTAAGCATCAGTCGCTTTGGCGCTGAGAGTATGAGCGCCGCGGTGCACGTTTGCATTATATTTCTCGTAGTAGTCGCGCCAAGCATTGATGACAGCTAGAGGTTTTTGAGAAGTAGCTGCATTGTCTAAATAAACTAGCGGTTTGCCATTTACTTTTTCATTCAAAATTGGGAAGTCGTCGCGAACTTTTGATGCAAGTGTTTTTTCTTGAATAAGTGTCATAAATTTCAGAAGTTAGTATTTTTGCGGATTCTGGGCGGGCTAGAAGCCCACCCCACAAGAATATTTATTTTTGTGGAACAGGCTTCGACGCTGTTGCTTAAACTGGGCGGGCTAGGAGCAACGGCCCACAGGAACATTGATTTTTGTGGAACAGGCTTCGACGCTGTTGCTAATTCTTTTATTCTTGAATAGCCACACAGGTAGAAAGCATTTTCGCCACACCTGCAATTGGCAACAGATTGAGAATTTCTGCTGCAAAAGCATCGATTAGTAAATAGCGACTTCTTTCTAAATCCAAACCGCGACTTTGCAAGTAGAAAAGCTCATCATCTTCTAATTGACTGACAGTTGCACCGTGGGAACATTTAACGTTGTCGGCGACAATTTCCAACTGCGGTTTGGTATCTACGCGAGCTCTCGGCGACAGCAACAAATTCCGGCTCAATTGTCCGGCGTCTGTCAATTGTGCGGCTTTGCGAACGAAAACTTTGCCGTTAAATACTGCGCGAGCTTTGTTGCCGACAATGCACTTGTGAAGTTGGCGGCTGGTACCGTGCGGGTGATTGAAATCGATTAAACTGTGAGTGTCAGATAACTGTTCCCCAAAGGCTACGCTTAAGCCGTTTAGAGTTGTTTCAGTGGCTTCGCCGCGCTGAAAAACTTCTAAATTGTGCCGCGATATTTTGCCTCCCAAGCTGATAGCATGGCAAGTGTAACGGCTATTACGAGATTGTTCGATCGCACTTTTGCCGATATGAACAACTTCCCCACCTTCCCGCTGCAGCCGAACGTGATTCACAGTAGCGTTTTCGCCGACAACAACATCCGTTACAGCATTAGTAAACGCTGGTACATTACCGATAGTTGCGTAATCCTCAACCAGGGTCACGCTGCTTCCAGGCTCAGCTATAATTAAGCAGTGCGGCTGGCACATCGTGGGAGATGCACCGGGCGCTGTCAGGAACAGCAAGTGAATCGGAAGGTCGATCGACATATTGGCCGGGACGAACACCACCGCAGAATCCGCCAAACCCACAGTATTCAGCGCCGTAAATACCTCGGTTTGCTGTCTGTGCTTGCTCAAAACATCGCTGATGCGCCCTTGATATTTTTCGGGTACATTGGATAGATTACCTGCGAAAAAGTCGATCGGCAAATTCGGCAAAACCAACGACTCCACCGTGGACAAATCCGGCGCATAAAAACCGTTGACAAATACCAATCTTAATGGTAAATCATCCCGATTTTTCACGGGCATAATGATATCAGCCAGCTTAACTTTTGACTGATTGCTCTGGGGTATATGAAAAGGAATTTGCAACACCGACGACAAATCAGTAAAGCGCCATTCTTCATCCCTCACCGTCGGAAAACTCGAAGAAAGCACGTATTCCGTCGCCGCATCCCGCAAATCCTGCAACCCGTAAGCCGCACTTTTGCTATTAGCAGCCTCCAACTTACCGCACTGATTCACCAAATCAGTCAAAAACATTTCCCTACTAGCAACTTGCGTATTCATCATCGCGCGCCTACTCCTGCTGCTTCCTCTTCCACAACCCAGTCATAACCGCGTTCTTCCAATTCCAGCGCCAACTCTTTCGGGCCTGTCAAGATAATTCTGCCGGCTTCCATGACGTGAATAAAATCAGGAATAATGTAATTCAGCAACCGCTGATAGTGAGTAATCACCAACATCGAATTTTCAGCAGTTGACAACTGATTCACACCGCCGGCGACAATCTTGAGAGCATCGATATCCAAGCCCGAATCAGTCTCATCCAAAATAGCTAATTTCGGTTCCAACAACGCCATTTGCAAAATTTCATTCCGCTTTTTCTCGCCGCCGGAAAAACCCTCATTTACGCTGCGGCCCAAAAAAGAATCATTCATCTTGACAATATCCAGCTTGTCCTCGATTAAATCTTGGAAATCAAAAGCATCCAATTCTTCCAAGCCGCGATGTTTGCGGTGAGAATTGTAAGCCACGCGCAAGAAATCCAGATTGCTAACGCCGGGAATTTCTAAAGGATATTGGAAAGCCAGAAATACGCCAGCCAAAGAGCGTTCTTCCGGCGGTAACTCCAGCAGGTTCTGCCCCAGAAAAGTAACTTCTCCACCCGTTACTGTATAAGCAGGATGGCCCGCTAATATCTTGGATAAAGTGCTTTTTCCCGAGCCGTTCGGGCCCATAATCGCGTGAATTTCACCCGATTTAATTTCCAGATTCAAACCCTTCAGGATTTGGGTATCTTCCACATTCGCAGTTAAATCGCGGACGGAAAGCACCACTTGACTATTTTCTACAATCATCTATTTTTGTCCTTTTCCTCAATGCACTTTACAGTTTTTTCTTCTCGTTCCTAGGCTCTGTCCCTTGGTGACCAATTAACGTTAAACCGATAGTCCGCCAGGGAATGAATTCCCTGTCTCAAAGCTAAAGTCCTCTGAAGAGGACTGAGAAGAAAATTTTTAAACTCATTAGTCCTGTTTAGAGGAGTTTAGCTATTAGCCAAGGAATTCATTCCCTGGCGGACGGGGAGCTTAAGTTGTCACCGATGGACTCGGCCTGGAAGGGTTTCTTGGCCGCGAAAATTATCCGACACTTCCTTCCAGTTTCAGACTCAACAGCTTATCAGCTTCCGCCGCAAATTCCATCGGTAACTGATTGAAAACATCTTTACAGAAACCGCTAATCATCATCGAAATAGCATTTTCTGCGGAAATTCCCCGCTGTGCGAAGAAGAATAATTGCTCTTCTCCAATCTTAGAAGTAGAAGCTTCGTGTTCCACTTTAGCAGTGTGGTTCTGCACTTGAATATAAGGGAAAGTATTCGCTTGAGCGTTATCCCCAATCAACATGGAATCGCACTGAGAGTAATTGCGAGAGCCTTTAGCATTAGGCCCCATTTTCACCAAGCCGCGATAGCTGTTGGATGAATTTCCTGCAGAAATCCCCTTAGAAATAATCGTGCTGCGAGTATTTTTACCAACGTGGATCATTTTGGTGCCGGTGTCAGCTTGCTGCTTGTTATTTGTCAGCGCTACCGAGTAGAATTCGCCTACCGAGTTGTCGCCGACTAACACGCAACTGGGGTATTTCCAAGTAATTGCAGAACCGGTTTCTACTTGTGTCCAAGAAATCTTAGAATTGACTCCTTGACACAAACCGCGTTTCGTCACGAAGTTGTAAATGCCGCCTTTGCCGTTGGCGTCGCCGGCGTACCAGTTTTGCACTGTGGAGTATTTGATATCGGCATTGTCCATTGTTACCAATTCCACGACGGCGGCGTGCAGTTGATTGGTGTCAAACATCGGCGCGGTGCAGCCTTCTAGGTAAGACACTGAGCTGTTTTCTTCTGCGACAATTAGGGTGCGCTCGAACTGGCCGGAATCTCCGTTGTTGATGCGGAAATAGGTTGACAATTCCATCGGGCATTTGACGCCTTTGGGAATGTAAACGAAGGAACCGTCGCTGAATACGGCTGAGTTGAGGGCTGCGAAAAAGTTGTCGCCGACTGGTACAACGCTGCCGAGATATTTTTCTATTAGTTCGGGATAATCTTTGACGGCTTCTGAGATGGAACAGAATATAACGCCGTCTTTGGCTAGTTTTTCTCTAAAGGTTGTGGCAATTGAAACGCTGTCAAAAACGGCGTCAACGGCGACATTTCCGAGCCGTTTTTGTTCGGAGAGGGGAATGCCGAGTTTCTCGAAGGTTTCTAGGAGTGTCGGGTCTACTTCATCCAAACTGTTGAGCTTTTTGGGCTTTTGTTTGGGCGCGGAATAGTAGATAATTTGTTGGTAGTCGATCGCGGGATAGTTGACGTGGGGCCAGGTGGGCTCGGTCATTTTCAACCACTGCCGGTATGCTTTGAGGCGGAATTGCAGCATGAATTCCGGTTCGTTTTTCTTGGCGGAAATCAGGCGGACTACATCTTCGCTCAAGCCGCGGGGGATGGTGTCTGACTCGATGTCGGTGACAAAACCGTATTTGTAGGGCTGGTTGACTAGGGTTGTGACTGTAGAGCTCATTAATTTTGCGCTTTCGAGTGTTCTGGATAAGTCTCTCAAAGATGACAGACGCTGAACTGTCGGGGGCCCGGCCAGTTCTGGGGGCTGCTCTGGTAAGTAAAACAACTGATTTGTTGCTTTAGTATATTTTAAGCTACATTAACAACAGTGATATTGTCAAAGTCAAATTAATAATTTTTTGTGAAGATGATGGAGACTACTCAGCAGACTTCCACGAAACAAGACATCCTGGAATATTTGCTCAAGGAGGGGCAGGGGACGGCTCTTGAGTTGGCGGAGTCTTTGGATATCAGCCCGCAGGCGATTCGCCGTCATTTGAAGGATTTGGAAGCGGAGGGGCTGATTCAGTATCAGTCGGTTCAGGCTGGGATGGGGCGGCCGCAGCACATTTATGAGCTTACCAGTCTGGGGCGCGATCGCTTCCCGAATCGTTACGGCGATTTTGCTGTCTCTTTCCTGGATACGTTGGCGGAAACCGTCGGCCGCGAGCAAGTGATTACTATCTTGCGAAAACAGTGGCAGCGCAAGGCGACGGACTACCGGCGGCTAGTGGGTGCGGGTTCGCTGCAAGAACGGGTGACTAAGTTGGTGGAACTCCGCAGGGCTGAAGGTTATATGGCTGAGTGTTATCCTGTAGAATCTGTAGAGGTTGGGATCTGCGATCGCGCTGGTTTGGATGATCGATTTGTGTTGATGGAACACAACTGCGCGATTTCTAATGTTGCTGAAACTTTTCCGAGTGTCTGCGGTAATGAGTTGGAAATGTTTGCAGCGGTTTTGCCGGATTGTATTGTGGAGCGGACTCACTCGATTATTAATGGGGAACACCGCTGCGGTTATTTGATTGCAAGAAGGAAGGAAGAAGGAAGAAGGAAGAAGGAAGAAGGATGAGAATTTCAAATTCCCAATTACCAATCCTAAATTCCAATTACTAATTACCAATTACTAATTACCAATTACCAATTTTTAATATATGGAACCGCTAGCAGATTTTTTAAAGCCGGAAGAGTGTGCGGAAGTTGATATGGCGCTGCTGTCGTCGAAGGAGAAGTTTTCGGCGCGGGTGGCAATTTATGCTTTGAGGGTGCTCAAGCAAATTGCTGGGGAGACTGGGAAGCCGGTGGCTGAGGTGACTAATGGGCAGGTGATGGATTGGATTAAGAATGATGAGAGTATTAAAGGGTCGATCGAACTTGATGCTAGTTTTGAAAACTTTTTTACAAATTTGGTCGTTGCGTCTTTGCGGCCTTTGAGGCAGATTGCGACAGAAGCCGAGAACCCGATCGAACAATTAACAGTTAAGCAGGTTGTGGCGTGGTTTGTGAAGGACGGGAAAATTCGCAGAGAACAGGGAAGCGAGGCGGCGTTTTTGGATTTGTGAGTTAAAGGTCGAGCGGCCGCACCCCCAAACTCGGCCTCAAACCCCGATAATTCCATCGGTTTCGGGCGCTCGAAAAAAAGTTTTGACTTTGGGGTTGACAGACTAGGGAAAACTTGATAAGGTAATTAAGTCGAGCGAAAGAGATGCAGCGCATCACAGTTAACGCAGACACAGGATAAAAAGTTTTCAAAGCTTTCCTGGTGCTTATGATGTAATGGAACCACTCCGATCCATCCCGAACTCGGTTGTTAAACGTTGCTATGGCGAAGATACTCGGCGGGTCACTGCCCGGTAAAATAGCTCAGTGCCAGGTTAATAATAAATTAAAGCTCTTTTCCCGCAACAACGGAAAAGGGCTTTAGTTTTTTGGGGAGTTATTACTCATCTAAACAAAAGCTCGTCTAGGGCCACCGGATGTCTAACCCCAACTTCCGACAAGAATTGTTGAAGATGTCTAACGTGCCAGTTTTGTAGAAATTTCAATATTTGCAGCCAGCAGCAGATTTTGGGTCGCTCAAACTTGATGCTAGTTTTGAAAACTTTTTTACGAATAGGGTGGTGGCGTCCTTGCGGAATGAGAGGCAAATTGCGGCAGAAGCCGAAAGGGCGATCGAACAATTAACAGTTAAGCAGGTTGTGGCGTGGTTTGTGAAGGATGGGAAAATTCGCACAGAACAGGGAACCGAGGCGGCTTTTTTGGATTTGTGAGTTAAAGGTCGATCGGCCCCTCTGGCAAATAATACGTCAAACTCGGCTATTGGGGGCTGTTTCGGGCGATAGAAAAAAAGTTTTGATAAAGGGGTTGACAGACAAAGGCAAACTTGATACAGTAATTAAGTCGAGCGAAAGAGATGCAGCACATCAAGCTTAGCATTAAGCAGAACGCAGACACAGGATAAAAAGTTTTCAAAGCTTTCCTGGTGCTTATGATGTAATGGAACCACTCCGATCCATCCCGAACTCGGTTGTTAAACGTTGCTATGGCGAAGATACTCGGCGGGTCACTGCCCGGTAAAATAGCTCAGTGCCAGGTTAATAATAAATTAAAGCTCTTTTCCCGCAACAACGGAAAAGGGCTTTAGTTTTTTGGTGAATTATTAATCATCTACACCAAAGCTCGTCTAGGGCCGGCAGGATGCTTAACCCCTACTTCCCACAAGAATTGTTGGAGATGTCTAACGTGCCAGTTTTATAGCAATCTCAATATTTGCAGCCAGCAGCAGATTTTGGGTGGATCGAACTTGACTTGATGCGAGTTTTGAAAACTTTTTTACGAATTTGGTGGTGGCGTCTTTGCGGCATGAGAGGCAAGTGGCGATGGAAGCCGAAAGGGCGATCGAACAATTAACAGTTAAGCAGGTTGTGTCTTGGTTTATGAAGGACGAGAAAATTCGCAGAGAGCAGGGTGTGGATGTGGCGTTTTTGGATTTGTGAGTTAAAGGTCGATCGGCAACATCCCCAAACCCGGCCTCAAACCTAGATAACTCAAGCGGTTGCGGGCGATCGAAAAAAACTTTTGATAAAGGGGTTGACAGACAAAGGCAAACTTGATACAGTAATTAAGTCGAGCGAAAGAGATGCAGCGCATCAAACTAAACGCAGACACAGGATAAAAAGTTTTCAAAGCTTTCCTGGTGCTTATGATGTAATGGAACCACTCCGATCCATCCCGAACTCGGTTGTTAAACGTTGCTATGGCGAAGATACTCGGCGGGTCACTGCCCGGTAAAATAGCTCAGTGCCAGGTTAATAATAAATTAAAGCTCTTTTCCCGCAACAACGGAAAAGGGCTTTAGTTTTTTGGGGGAGTTATTAGTCATTCTCTTTATGACTTGGCGGTTGAAACCGCTAATAAACAAACGAAGTCCGCCTCTGCGGACTAAAGAATGATTGGCAGGATAAGTTCTACTCTCTCAAGAAAGTAGTACCGAGTGTTGCCGAGACCGATACTGAGTTATATCAGGTTCGGGTAATTACTTATAATATTAATTCGGGCGCTCGAACTTGAATTCGGGCGCTCGAACTTGAATTCG
>NZ_JAUBQN010000078.1:0-10482 GCF_036701295.1 Microcoleus harperi Pol14_C6
CTGTGACTCGATGTGAAAACCTTAGCTACTAAGCATTTTACCATGCTTAGCACTGATTTTTTGTTTAAGTCTCGTTAGGACGAAATCGATTGCTGAAACCCTTACTCTGATTACCTATGCCCTGCCTCCTGCCTCCTGCTATAGCTATCCTCTCGAATTACGGTGATGCAGCAAAGGATGATTTATCGGTGGATGAAATGGAGATAACGATATTAATGGAACTAGCTTCGCAGTAGCGCCAGCTAATACATCCAGGACTTATACAAAAAATAGTTTAATGCGTTACCGATAGGGGTTAAGGTGCGTAATGCACAGCCTACAGTATTAGTTTGTGAGTAAGTCCTATTCCCATAAAATCCTAATTACTATTCTCTAAGATAAAGAGTATTCAAATTGATTGATAATTGTTGCCGGAACCGTAACCCTTCTTTTAAGCAACCTCTACTATGACCTGTCGCACCGGAATCTGTACGACAAACTCAGTGCCCTTCTCCAGAGTGGAATCACACTCAATCTTGCCACCGTGTTTTTCAGTGACGATTTGATGACTGATCGACAGTCCCAAACCAATGCCTTTGCCCACAGGTTTGGTGGTGAAGAACGGATCGAATAGTTTAGAGCGAATGAGTTCCGGGATACCGACTCCATTATCGGCAATGCTAATCGCGATCGAGTTAGCACTACCGATCGAGGTGCTGATGGTAATGGTAGGTTGTTGGTTATCCCTGACACCTGATGTCTGCAAGGCATCGATCGCATTACTGAGGATATTCATGAATACCTGGTTGAGTTGACTGGGGTGGCATTCGACCTCCGGTAATTGCCCGTAGTTTTTGATGACTTGGATGGCCGGAAAATCGGGTCTGGCTTTCAGACGGTGTTGCAAAATCAACAGAGTGCTGTCGATACCGGCATGGATATCAACGGGTTTGCAATCGGCTTCATCGAGGCGGGAGAAGTTGCGGAGGGAGAGCACCAGTTGGCCAATCCGATCGCTCCCCATTTTCATCGAACCCAGCATCTTCCACAAATCCTCTTGCAAAAATTCCAGATCCAGGTATTCTGCCCGCTCTCGGATTTCTGCTACCGGATTGGGATAGTGCTTCTGGTACAGTTGCACCAACTCCAGCAGCTCCTGAGCGTATTCTTTGACATAGTTCAGATTGCCTTGAATGAAATTCACCGGGTTGTTGATTTCGTGTGCGACTCCCGCCACCAATTGGGCTAGGGCAGACATTTTTTCACCTTGCACTAGATGCACTTGAGCTTGCTTGAAACTTTCTAATGCCTGGTTGAGTTCGTTGGTGCGCTGTTCCATGATCCGAGTGGCATTCCGCAGTTGGAGATGCACCCGAATCCGTGCCAATACTTCTTCATGCTGAATCGGCTTGGTGATGTAGTCCACCGCACCCAGGCTCAGCCCTTTGACCTGATCCAGCGAGTCGGAGAGGGCGGTCATGAAAATAACTGGAATATCGCGAGTGGCGGGATTAGCTTTGAGCCGCTGACAGGTTTCAAAGCCATCGATCCCTGGCATCATCACATCCAGCAAAATCAAATTGGGCTCAGACGATTGCACTCGTTGCAGTGCAGTTTCACCATTTTTGGCGATCGCCACCCGGTAGCCCTGTTCGCTCAACAAATCAAACAATACTTGCAGATTGGTTGGGGTATCATCTACGACTAAGATCGTGTTTTCTTGAGATATAGAATAGACTGACATCAGCAAACTCCTAAATATATTGAAGGGATGAATGGCCAATGGTAGATCGATAAAGTGGCTAAACCCGTGGCTCGATTAGACGCAGAATGGCTTCCTCATCAAACTGTTGACTCAGTTCTAGAACTCTGTTCACAAAGGCAATATATTCCGGCCCTAATTTCTTTAAGCGATGGGCTTCCTGCTGGATATCGGTCATAAAACCACCCTGAGCCGCAGCATAAAGGGTTGCCAGTTCTGCAGCAGGCGGTATTAAGATGCTAACCTCATCGGTGTTGCTGACAGTGGGTTGAGTCGCCTCTGTTTCGGTTTCGTAAATCCACTGCAATTCTAGATATCGCTGCAATTCGGCAAGCAACCCAGTAAACTCGATCGGTTTGGGGAAAAAGCTATTGCACCCTGCATCCAGACTTTCCTGTATATCCACCTGAGACAGAGTAGCAGGGGAGGCAATGATCGGAGTTTGGGCAAAGTCTGGCAATCGTCGCAGGCGACGGGTCATTTCTAAGCCATCCATAATCGCCATATGTACATCGGTAATAATCAAGTCGGGTCGCGTCTGGATAGTGGTATCAAAACCGGCCTGCCCATTATCAGCTTCTGTCAGCTTGAAGCCCAGCGGTTCCAACATATTCACTGCCACCAGACGGTTTTCTTGGCGATCGTCAATGACCAGAATTTTGCGTCGTTCGCCCTGATAGCCAATAACCTTGTGGTTGGCGATCGCATTTTGTGTTGTCCAATCCGATGCTGGAAGCAAGTCGATCTCAAACCAAAAACTGCTGCCCTGGCCCATTACACTCTCGACGTGAATTTCGCTGTCCATCTTCTGGATGATTTGTTGACCGATGGCAAGTCCTAGTCCAGTGCCTTCGATGTTGCGATCGCGTTTCCCGGCCTGCTCAAAGGGTAAGAAAATCGTGGATAGTTTTTCTGGGGCAATGCCAATGCCAGTGTCTTTAATTTGGAAGCGAATTCTTGAAAGTTTTGAGTTTTGAATTTTGAGTTCTGAATTTGAGTCTTCTGATTCCACCGCTTCTACCCGAAACGTGACGGTACCAGAATCGGTAAATTTGACCGCATTGCTGAGCAGGTTGAGCAACACTTGCCGCAGGCGTTTGTCGTCAGCATGGACGGCAGTGGGCAGGTTGCTCGCGGGCTGGTAATGAAACTCTACGCCTTTTTGCACTGCCTTGACGCGGCAAATATCCACAGTAGAAGAGAGGAAGTTAGCCAGATGGAAATCCTGGGGATAGAGTTCCATCTTTTGCACTTCCAGCTTGGACAGATCCAGAATGTCGTTGATCAGGGTGAGTAAATGGGAACCGCATTGATAAATCACCCCCAATCCTTTCATCTGTTTGGCGGTGGTGGCGGGGTCGCGCTGGAGGATTTGGGTATAGCCGAGGATGCCGTTGAGGGGGGTGCGGAGTTCGTGGTTCATGTTGGCAAGAAACTCGCTCTTGGTGCGGTTGGCGGCTTCGGCTGCTTCTTTTGCCCGCAATATTTGTAGTTCTGTGGACTTACGATCGCTAATATCGCGGCACACAGCAACTCCCCCTTTCAATGCACCACTGGCATCTCTCAGAGGTCTGCTACTAGCTGTCAGCCAGAAGCCCTTTGGGGCCTGGGGATGACGAGTAAAGATTTCCATATTGTCTACCTCCTCACCCCGAAGAGCCCGCACTAAGGGAATTTGCTCTGTTGGAAGCGGAGTTACCCCATCGGCATGAAACAGTCCATATTGCTCCGACCATTCTTCCGGCTGGCTGTCGGGTATTTTGCCAAACATCTGCTCGGCAGCGGGGTTAAACACCAGGAATGGACCGTTTTCATCGAGAACGAGCACGCCATCGCTCATGCTGTTGAGGATTAGTTGCAACAGGCCAGTCTGGTTTTGAAACGTCTGGTTACTTTGCTGAAGGTCGGTTTCGGCTTGATTCCGCTTCAGGATTTCACTGCAAATCAGGCCGTAAGTCCACAGAATAATTCCTAGGTTGAGGGCGATGCCCACCAGAAATGCCATCATTGCCAGAAGGGTTGTGTGGGTGGCAGCTTGCTGTTTCTGCCGCCACCCTACGATTTCGATCGCTTCGATCTGCTGGGTCAGCAGCGTAATCTCGTCGAGCAGTCGTGGGGGGGTGCGATCGATCGCCGCCCCCGCCCCTTTGGTGTCCCGGAGTTCCACGCCCTGCCGGAGTTCCTCCAGGCGACGAAGGATAAATTCTTCCAGGCGCTTGGTAGCTGCCTGTTGGCGGGGATCGTTCTCTAGCAAGCTTTGCAATTGTCGCAATTCTTGATCGACATCAAGCGTCCGAAGCCCAAATTTCCTGAAGTCATTTTTGTTTTGCGCGAGCAGGTATTGCCGCTGGATCTTTTCAGCATCCTGAAATGCACTGGTCAACGCTTCCAAACTATTGAGCGCTTTTAGATGTTGGGCGATCTGGCGGTTAGTTTCTAAGGTGCGGTTAGCGCTCCAAAATGCGATTCCACTCACTGCTAATGCCAGGAAAGTGGCTGCTCCCAGGCTCCCGGCAACGGTTTTGAGAAAGTTAGAGGGTTGTTTCATCATGTCTGTCTCGTGCTTAGTTTCGTGGATCTAAGACCGCAGAGGGCGGAGTCCAAATTTTTGAAATACTGCCATTGCCCGATCGCTGCTTACAAAGTCCAAATACGCCTGCATTTCCTGGAGATGGGGAGAGGTTTTAACCACAGCGGCACCGGAGCGAATTGGCTCATAGAGGTCGGGCGATACGGTGGCTAATACCTTGACTTTGGAAAAAGCTTTGGCTTCTGGCAGAAAGGTAATGCCCACCTCTGCCTCTCCCTGCTCGACGGCTCGCAAGATTTGCCGCACATCGACCTTTGCCCAGACTGCCTTGGATTCTACTGCCTGAAGGATGCCTAACCGACTCAGAATGGGGTGGGTATATCTGCCAACCGCCAGGTCTTTGTTGCCAATTGCCACTGTTTTGAGGCGATGGCTCGCTAACTCGTGCAAATCATTCAGTTGCACCGCAGCAGAATCAGCCGCAGCAATCACCACAATATCGGTGGTCACTAACTCCCGACGGCTTTCGGGCAGAATCAGCCCTTGGGCTTGCAACGCATCCAGCGCTGAAATCTCGGATAACAAAACCCCATCAAAAGGTTCTCCCTGCTCAATGGCTGCCCGGATTACGCTTGTTCCGGCAAATGTCGGATTCAACCAGATATTGGGGTGTTCCTGCTGATAGAGTCGATCAATTTCCTCCACGGCAGTGCGAACCATGCCTGACGCAGCCAAATTGAGCGTTACCGCCTGGATTTGGGGTGGGGAGGAGCAACTGCCCAGCCAGAGGGTGAGCGTCAAGGAGAGGAAGCACAATGTCAGCCATCGGAGGAGTTTCATATCAGGTTTCCTGAGATTTAAGTTTCTAAGACCTAGATGGGGCTGTAAATTTCGGAACAGTTACTAGAGCGACTCTCGGTTGTCTTTAATATAAATTCTCTAATATAATTTCTTGGCAGTGATACAAACCATTCCATTAATCATCTCGTTCTGAAGTACCTGTAAACCTATTTCAGATAGCCGAGCGCACAACCAATTTTTATTGAGCCGCAGTTTTTGGTAATAACTGGCACTGAATGACCACCGATCGCCCTGTTTTTGATAGAGTAAGTCATGGACTGCTACGCTGTTTTCCTGATACTCCAAGAAACAAGTAAGGATTGTAAACTCATCACTTTGTACAGGAATAAAACGCTGAGTTCCATGAAGCTGTGCTGAAACATAATCGCGGAAAGTTAAAATCAACATCCCATTATCAATGAGGCAGCGCTCAATGTCCAAAAGTAATGAATCGACAGCACTCCATGATTCTAGGTGTGTAAGTGTGTCGCCCATGCAAACAATGAGCTGCGCCTGTTCCTGAATATGTTGCGAGAAATTAAGCAGATCGTCGTGAATGGTACGGATGGAAAGATGTTTAGCGCGATCGCGTAACTCTGAAAGTAGGGCATCACAGAAATCTATAGCTACTACCGAAAAGCCTAATTTCGCTAAAGGAATAGATTGAAATCCTGAGCCTGCACCTAAATCAATAGCTAATCCTCGCGGTGCGGAGTCGAGCGCCAATTGACAAAAAAGAGCGTGATTTCGTTCGATCGCTGCTTCAGGATTTCCTGACATCCAACTGTAAACGGCAGCAAGTTGCTGGTTATAGTGGTCTTGTGCTGTGTTCATTATTATACTAAGTTCGATGACTCATTGAAAAGGAGCAAAATCATTCAACCCGATGGAAACTAAACCACAACTGCCACCTTTTACGCGGGAAACTGCTAAAACTAAAGTTCAAATCGCAGAAGATGACTGGAATAGTCGCGATCTAAAACGAGTAGCTTTAGCTTACACCGAAGATTCACCGTGGCGTAACCCTGCCTAATTTTTCAGTGGAAGGTAACAAACCAAGGCTTTCTTAAAACGAAAGTGGGCAAAAGAACTAGACTACTGTTTTAAAAATGAACTGAGGAGTTTTACAAACAGGCGGATTTCTGTGCGCTTTGAATAGCAGTGGCACGAGGTTCAGAGTGCGGATTTGTTCCTTAAAATAATCCCAAAATATCGAAGGAAGAGGGAAAGGGGAAGAGCTGAAATGGTGACAAAAATGGCTAAAAGAAAGTTTTGTTCAGCTTTGCAGCCCTTTTACATCGTTGATAATTTGACAGTTTATTGGGTGTAAACTAATATATTCTCTAACTTATTCTTGACAAATATCCATAAAAATTACCCAATTTTTTGCCCGCATACCAACTTGAAATTTACTGTGCAAACGATAAATACGTTTGGGTTGTTTTGGACGAGTTACATATTTTTTTTGCTCCATTTTTTGACTAATTTTCCTTCAACAATTGTCGCTGTATAAGCGATGCTTACTAACAACATTAAGATCAATAGCCTGGGTTATGATACTTGGGCATCTTCAATGTTATAGCTACCGCTTTTATAATCTCTAAACATTTCTTCTATATCAAATTTTTGTTTATAAGCGCTTATAGTAGCTTTTAAGGTTTTCAATTTACTTAATATAAACCCTCCTTCTTTGACTGTGACTCCACGATATTTTCCTTTCCATTTACAAGCGACATTAGCTTTAAATCCTTTAAATTTTGCTGGCGGGGTGACAACCCCGCCCAAAAGCCAGACAGGGCAAAGATTTGACTCACCTGTGTTAAAAAAAGATAGGTCAAGCTAAAGTTACACTCGACCTATGCCAAAAATATGTTACCTAGATTATATCAGACTCACTTCCAAAGAGAACTAACCCCCTCTCAATTTTTAGTTATAGAAATAGTGCTCAATCTCTTAACCTCAGAAAAACAGGTGAGATTAGAACTACTTGCTCGCGTATTTACGTACCCCATTACCACGCTCATGTCGTCGCCGCAAGTTACAAAGATTTTTAGATTTACCCAACTTACCTTAACCTGTCTGTGGTTTCCGCTAATTACCTATTGGTTGACAAATTATTGCCAACCCGGACAGAAATTATTGAGCGCGATCGATCGCAGCCAATGGGGATGTATCAATCTGTTTATGGTTAGTCTGATATGTCCGCGAAGAGCAATCCCGTTATCTTGGTCCCTGTTACACCAAAACGAGGTAGCAGTAATATTAATGAGCAGATCGCCGTCATCTCAACTATTTTACCCTTATTTAAAGATTATCAGCTCGTGGTACTAGGCGATGCCTGAATTCTGTTCAGTAGATTTGGCCAACTGGCTGAGAGAGCAAGATGTGTATTTTTGCTTACGACTCAAACGAAATCATTGTATCGAAACCGAAAATATGCTGCAGGCTACAGTTAGATGAGTTAGGGATCACGCCCGGAACATCTCTATACTTTCAAGGTGTAAAAGTTAGAAAGGCTAAGCCACTGGCCGGATTTGATGTTTTCTGCAAATGGAAAAGGAATTATCAAGTATGGGCAGTTAACGAGGCGTGGTTTATTCTAACTAACTTAGGTAGTTTACCGGAAGCTATCGCTGGTTATAAGCAACGGATGGGAATTGAGAAAATGTTCCGTAATTGTAAAAAAGAAAGCTATAATTTAGAGGGTACATGGTTAATAAAGAAGCGATTAACTAAAATAATTTTTTTGATTTTAATTGCCTCCTATATTTGCGAGCTTATTGAAGGTATTGTAGTCCAAGAAAAGCATTTATAAAAGTATTTTTTTGCATAAAAAAACCAAATAACTTATCGCAGACGCAGTAAACTTTGAAATGGCAATTAATTATAGCCAAAAGTGGGTTAACTATCTTGAACAATATGCTGAACCTGTGGAATAGTTAATGAAGTTAACTTGTAATAAGCGTCACTTTTATCAAAAAGGTCTCAGGACTAGAACCTTTCTCAGGCAAGGTTTATAGCTATATTTGTCACCCCCAGGATCGCAGCAGTTGCCCTTAATTTGATGAATCCTCACCGTTTAAGAGATTGGTTGACTCATTGCTGCTACTGTACCTCACAGCATCGGCAAGTGCTGTAAATTCCGTGTGATCGCGGATGGCAAAGCTGCAGAAATAGGGGAAACTGATAGATAGGTTAAATAAAAATGAGCGAAATAAACAAGGCCGCTGGCAGTTCCAGAAGCTCTGGATTCAAGGCTGTATCTACCCCTAAACTCACTTTTGGAGGACTCAATGTGTTGGCTTCTTTAAGAGAAACGACTCGATTCTCGGAATAGGAAAATTTACCATCCAAAAGCTTTGTATTCAAGGACTCCAGCATCAATGACGGTGAATATTTTGTTTCCAAAATTTTGGCTGGGGAATTTGACTGCATCGAGAAAAAAACCTCGGCACTTCAAAAATATGCCTCTATCCTGAGAGATTGATAAAGTTTGCACAACTTCTGACGGCGGCTCAGATCAACTGTAATTAGGCTATGTTATCCTTAGTTCGGATTACCTAATCCCTACAAAAGTTAATTGCAAAAATCGCACAGTTATCAAATAAGCTTGATGAGATAACTCCGGGGCGTATCTACCAATAATGCCCTTAATGGAGTCTCCAAAATGAGTTCTACATTCGCTCAAGTTAACTCACAATCTTCTTTTGAAAAACAGCCACCGCGCTCCTTAGTCTTCATTGACTCCGGCGTGAAAGATTACGAGTCAATTGCAGCGGGAGTGCTGCCGGGACAGCAGGTAGTAATACTCGATCGCACCAAAAATGGCATCGAACAAATCACCTCGGAAATTGACAAATACGCCTCTACTAACGGGGCGATAGACTCGGTTCACATTATTTCTCACGGCAGTTCTGGCAGCCTACAATTAGGCAATACTGCTCTGGGTTCAGATAACATAGAGCAATACAAAAGCCAGTTGGAAAAGTGGCAAAGTTCACTAGCCCCACAAGCAGACATCATGCTGTACGGCTGCGATGTAGCAGGCGGTACAGGTGCTAATTTCGTCGATCGCTTCAGTCAATTAACCGGGGCTGACGTTGCGGCATCCACCAACACAACCGGCAGCGGCGGCGACTGGAATTTAGAATTTGCTAGGGGTCAAATTGAATCGGACTTAGCCTTGCAGCCAGAGGCTATGGCTAGTTACCAAGGTGATTTAGCTACGATCGTAGTAGCCAACAATAGCGATAGCGGGCCCGGTTCATTAAGGGCTGCGATCGCCACCGCTGTTGCAGGAGATACAATTACCTTCGCTTCAGGTTTAGCCGCCCAAACTATTACCCTCACCAGCGGTCAACTTGATATTCCCGCTGGCAAAAACATCACCATTGACGCGGCTGCAGCACCCGGTTTAACCATCAACGGCAACAATGCTTCGCGGGTAATCCGCATAGGAGGTTCGACCAATGTTACTCTAAAAAACCTGATTGTTGCCAACGGCAAAGTTTCTGGAACCGATCCGAATAATGAGGCAACTAGCGCCGGTGGTGGCATTCAAACAGGAGGTAGCAGCACTTTAACTTTAGAAAACTGCCAAGTCAATAATAATGCTGCCGGTTTTGGTGGCGGCATTCACACTGGTTTTCGCAGTACGACCAATGTAATTAACAGCAAGTTTAGCGGCAATGACGGTTCGCTAGCAGATAATACCGAACGCGGTGGCGGCGCGATCGCGACTAAAAGCGGCGGTGTTTTGACTATCAGAGATAGCGAATTTACCAACAACAAAGGCAGCTACGGCGGAGCTGTTAATAACCTGTTGGGCAGCATGACGATCGAAAACTCTAAATTCACCGGCAACCGCACAGAGAAAGGCGTTGGTGGCGCAGTTTACGTCGATGGGGCTAATGCTTCGGGGCCGAATGCAACCCCCGGCTCAGTTGCCGGAACTATTGCTATTCGCAACAGCGTTTTTGATGGCAATATCGGAGCGAGAGAAGGAGGAGCGGGATTTTTATTTGGCTATCTTCAAGATAAGATAGTTTTGGAAAATAGCACTTTTATTAACAATAAAGCTGTTAAGGATCTAGCAGGAGTTGGAGGTTCGGGAGGCGCAATCCGTCACGGAAATACGGATCTTACGGTAACAAACTCCACTTTTGCTAATAACCAAGCTGAAGATAATGGGGGCGGTTTGTGGTCGGGAGAGAATGGAAATATCAGCATTGTCAACAGTACATTTTCCGGCAACAGCGCTGCTAAGCAGGGCGGAGGAATGCTTATCGCTAACCGAGATTCCTTTTCGACTAACATCGTCAATTCGACTTTTGCTAAGAATACCGCTGAATTTTCGGGAGGTATTGCTACT
>NZ_JAUBQN010000109.1:0-1388 GCF_036701295.1 Microcoleus harperi Pol14_C6
TTTTTGGCATAGGGGGTTTGGCCTCCCTGTGAATCGGCTGCCCTTAATTATAACTAATTATCCGAACCTGATATAACCAGAGATTCACGAATTGATTCAAGAAAATCCTGCATCCGACTTGCCTTAAAAAGCTCCTCTTTCTTCTTTTCGTGTTCGGGCTCGCGGGAAAGCTGCGCCGCCAGCAACATCACAGGAACAATCTTGAAGTAGTCATTAGCATAATGCTCTTGGGCGTAGCGACGGATACGTTCAATGTGTCCGCCTAGCCCACTTTGACCCTCCATATCAAACACTTTATTGGGGTTCTTTAAGAAATGCTCCAGCCATCGAGAATCGCGTAAGTTCTTCTTGACATTCAGTAGAATAATTAATAGCTTTGCTTTTTCTTTTAATAACTGCAAGAAACGAAACTCACTCTCTTGGATACTGTCATTTGTCACCACATAACAAATCACATCTGACTCGTCGATAATACTTTTAGCAATTTCTTCGTCACTTTGGCCACCCGGAGCACCAATCCCAGGAGTATCAATGATGCGAATATTCTTCCACTCGTACACCCGATTAAACCGAGTTGTGCGCTGCTTACCTACACCGATCGCATCCCATCCATCATCTGTAACTATAGCGTGAAGAGTGCTTTTCCCCGCCTTAGTTTTGCCCATAAAGGTGATGCTGAAATGATTGAGAGCGCGTTCCTTGGCCCGAAGCGACTCCTGTACACTCTCAATTTCTTTAATAATCTCGGCACTCAGAGAGTTTCTAGTATCCTCAAGTTGCGTGGCGACTTCCTTAGCAGTGGTAGCCTGACCTGTCCCACCTGTTTTATATTTGATGTCTTCGATAGCCAGTTGAATATTTTTGTCCAAATTGGAAAGTGCTCGTACAGCTCTTTGAAGTGCTCGTTCTGCAAATTTATAATCCTCATCAGCGATGACTGCACACTGACGAATCGCCTCATCATATTCTGGTCCAGTTAACAGGATTTCCCGTCGTATTTGCTCAACTTTTTGCTCACTCCCAGTGAGCTTTGCTACATTATCCACCAATGCGCGTGAAAGGAGAGAATCAGCCCCTGCAAGGAAACGCGCACCGATAGAGGGTTTCTGTTGTTGGTTGTGTTCGCCTATGAATCGGGTATCAGTGAAGGCTCCTGCTTCTGCAAGCTGCCGCTGTACTTCTCCCGTTGGCCAGTTCCAAATCCGTGCTACTTGTTCCGCCATCTGGCGTTCTAATGCTGAACAAAAACCGTCAACATAGGCGATCGCCAACATTTGGGACATGGCCTCACTTTGCTCACCGGGCGACACTTTATACCAATTCACTATGAAGGTACACTAAAATATAGGGTAAAAGTAGAGGCAATTCAATATGGCGAACAAACTTCA
>NZ_JAUBQN010000079.1:0-10031 GCF_036701295.1 Microcoleus harperi Pol14_C6
AAATTTTAACTATTTTCTCACGCAACTCAATCGAATAAGGTTTCATTTTTTTCGCTTATGTACTAAATAGAGTGTATTATATATACATGGAATCTGCTGTAAAACAGGCTTAAAAATAATTAACTTGACATACTGAGTTAGTAGAGTTATTTATAGTGGGTCAAGTTTAACAGACAAGTAAGCAGACTAAGCTTGGAGCAATAATTATGACAAATTATGACATTTTTGACGAACCATACTACCTTGCCCAATATCCTTGGGTGAAACCGGCTATTGACGCAGGAGTTATCAAATCTGGACAAGAACACTTTGAAAAATTCGGTCAAGCCGCCGGCCTAACTAAAGTATCGCGGTATTTTGACGAAGCTACTTACCTCGCTGGCAACCCAGATATCGCTGCCTTAGTCCGCACCCCCAATAACCCAAATGCACCTTTTGCGACGGGCCTAGACCACTTTATCCAATACGGTTACGAAGAGGGTCGCACTCGTGTATCGCCTGAGTATGACGAAGCGTTTTATCTCGCAAATAACCGACAGTTGCAGCCGTTTATTCAGAATGGAACTTTTAAAAACGGCTACCAGCATTTCATTCAATTCGGCATCAAAGACGGTCAGTTTGGGACTTCATTTTTTGAAACAGAATACTTACAAAAAAATCCCGATGTTCGGCCTTTTGTCGAATCGGGAGCGTTGAAAACAGCTCGGGAACACTACTTCAATTTCGGCAAAAACGAGCCTAACCGATCCGCAACTTTTATCGGAACTTCCGGGAATGATGTGCTCACTGGCGTTGGCGTGGGGAATACCGAACTGATTGGAGTGGAAGTAGGTATCGATCCCCAAGACAATCGGCAGTATGAAAGCTTTGGAAGTGATGAATCTGATGTCCTGATCGGCGGCCCTGGGAAGGATACATTCGTACTCGGAGTTCCTGCTACCTCCGGTACTCCCACATCCCGTAGCCTCTATGAGGGTATCCCCGGTATAGTTACAATTCGGAACTTTGATAAAGACAATGACAAGATCCAGTTGGCAGGCTCACCCGCTACCTACAGAACAAGTGGTGGTGGTAACGAGTTGTTAATCCTAAGCCCAGGATCTGACACAATTGGTAGGATTGAGGGGGGAGGAGATTTAGTCGTGTCTACAATTCAGCAAAACGGGAACGACACTTTCTACTTATTCCTTAAATAACCGGAACCTCGGTTATCTCTTTCTCAATTAACATGGTAGGTGCGTTAATAACGCACCCTACTGAACTTGGAAAAAATGACCCGATCGGGTATTGTGTAAGTTCCAGATGATTGATAAATTGCATAAACAGCTAATTAAAGCGATCAGAAAAAAATGGCTAACTACGCAATTTTTGACGAAAAATACTATCTTGCTCAATATCCTTGGGTCAAACCGGCCATTGATGCAGGAGTTATCAAATCTGGAAGAGAACACTTTGAAAAATTCGGTCAAGCTGGCGGCTTAACTAAAGTATCGCGGTATTTTGACGAAGATACTTACCTAACAGGCAATCCAGATATCGCTGCGTTAGTCCGCACTCCCAACAACCCAAACGCCCCTTTTGCAACCGGGCTAGACCACTTTATTCAATACGGTTACGAAGAAGGTCGCACTCGCGTATCGCCTGAGTATGACGAAGCGTTTTATGTAGCAAATAACCGACAGTTACAGCCGTTTATTCAGAATGGAGCTTTTAAAAACGGCTACCAGCATTTCATTCAATTCGGCATCAAAGACGGTCAGTTTGGGACTTCATTTTTTGAAACAGAATACTTACAAAAAAATCCCGATGTTCGGCCTTTTGTCGAATCGGGAGCGTTGAAAACAGGTCGGGAACACTACTTCAATTTCGGCAAAAACGATCCAAGCCGCTCTGCGACTTTTATCGGAACTTCCGGCAATGACATGATTGCCGGTCCTGGGGTGGGGAATAGCGAATTAATTGGAGTTGAAGTAGGTTTACGTACAGGTAATGGCTTTGGCGAGGGCCGAGTGTATGAAAGTGACGGTAGCAATGAATTCGATACTCTCACTGGCGGTAGCGGCCGCGATAAATTCGTACTCGGAGACCCTATAGAAGGCGGTAAAAGTTCTCCGCCCGGAAGCAAAATATTCTATATCGGGCCGGGTTTTGCGACAATTCGGAACTTTACGAAAGGTCAGGATAGCATCCTGCTAGGAGATGTGTTTTTACCTTCCTCAGATCTATACTTGATATTGCCCATCAACAACAATCGAGATTTAGCTATCCAATACACAGCTTCACCATTCGCTGTTCCCGGAACGGCTCAGTTTGACACGATCGCTGTTATTGAAGGTGGCGGAAATCTCAACTTGAATTTATTACCAGAATCTAGAACTAGATTTTCACTGGCGTAGAAATCTCGAAGCTATTGGGATTTGGCTTGGGCTGCTGGGGAGTGCGATAATTAATTGTACGCTCCAGAAACCGGGTTTATCGAATAAACCCGGTTTCTAAGTCTTTAATGGCGATCGCGCGCTAGCTTCAAAACCTCAACAGTATCTTTGTGACCCTCCGAAGACGCCCAAATTAACGCAGTCCAAGTATTATTATCCTTAGCTTTGATATCAGCTCCTTTATCGATTAAAAATTCCACAACTTGAGTGCGCCCGCTACCTGCTGCACTCATCAAAGCCGTCAAACCAAAATTAGTTTTAGCATTCACATCCGCCCCCGCCTCCAGCAAAAGCTGTACAATCTCCGTATGTCCGGCAGCAGCGGCACTCATTAACGGCGTCCACCCGTCATTATCCTGACTGTTGGGCCCGGCACCTGCCGCCAGCAATTTTTTGACGATCGCCGAATTGCCAGCCTCAGCCGCAGCCGTCAAAGCCGTCGCACCTTCCTCATCTTTGGCATTGATATCTGCACGCTGTTCGATCGCACTTTCTACAGCGGCAGCATCACCCGTCTTGACGGCATCAATTAAATCTGTCATAACTTCTCCCTTGTATCCTCTCAAATATTAAATCCTATGACAGTCGATATTTTAATCCTCTCCAACGGCCCCGGAGAATTGGCAACTTGGGTGCGTCCCGCCGTGCAAGCTTTGCGCCAGCAATTGGGAAACGCGGGCACTCAAGCGCGGATCTCTGTGGTGCTGTCCCCCTGTCCGCACGCCACCGGAAAAGAAACAGAAATCGCGTGTTCCTACCCAGAAGTTGACAGAGTTCAAGCACCGGAGCATTTTTTTCCATTCCTATTATCTGGCAAAACTGCTGAAAATTGGGATTGGTATGAAACAGGAGTTGTTTTGTTTTTAGGTGGCGATCAGTTTTTTACGGTTGTTATTGGCAAAAGACTCAAATATCGCACTGTTATTTATGCTGAATGGGACGCGCGGTGGTATCGCTGGATTGATAAGTTTGCGGCGATGAAACCACAAGTTTTTGCTAAAATTCCCCAAAAATATGCTCATAAATTTACAGTTGTCGGAGATTTGATCGCAGAAGTAGGGAACGGGAAATCGCGCAGCATGGCGGGCACGGGGGCACCGCCCCTACGGAAAATAGAATTAATTGGATTGTTGCCCGGTTCTAAAGCTGCGAAATTAGCTTTAGGTGTACCATTATGTTTGTCGATCGCCCAATCCATCCACCGCATCCGCCCTGAAACTCGCTTTGTAATTCCCGTTGCTCCTACCATAGATGTGCAAACTTTAGCACGTTTTGCCGACCCCAAACAAAATCCTTGCCTGCATTTATTTGACAACGCTACCGCCGAACTTCAGTTAACAGAACGGCCGTTTTTGCAGACAGCAAATAACTTGCAAGTAGAACTCTGGACGCAGACGCCCGCCTACGATTTGCTATCAGAATGCAGTTTGTGTTTAACTACTGTGGGAGCGAATACTGCAGAATTAGGTTCGTTAGCCGTACCGATGATTGTTTTGATACCGACGCAGCAATTGGATGCAATGAAAGCTTGGGACGGATTACCGGGATTGCTGGCAAATTTGCCGTTAGTTGGTTCAGTTTTTGCTACGGGGATTAATTGGCTAATCTGGCAATTGGGAAAGGGAAAGCTTTATGCTTGGCCGAATATTTGGGCACAGGAAGAGATTGTGCCGGAGTTAATTGGGAAGCTGGAACCGGAGGTAATAGCCGGGTTGGCGATCGACTATTTGAGCCATCCTGATAAATTAGCACAAATGGGCGATCGTTTGCGTGCGGTTCGAGGAGAATCAGGGGCGGCGAAAAAAATTGCTGAATTGGTTTGTGAAGAAATTGATGTGCAATCTAATTGTCATAAAAATTAGATTTTTTTATTTTTAACCGCAGATGTCGGCAGATAAACGCGGATGAACACAGATTTAATACAGATTAATTAGTGGAAACAGGCAAAAGAAAGTTTATTTTCTCTTGCCTGTTTATTATCCCAAAACTGGATTTGATCTCAAGTTAAGCTCGATCGTGCTTAGCAATCACCCAAACAGCGTGAATGATACCGGGAATAAAGCCCAAAAACGTGAGAACCAGGTTGATCCAAAAATCAGTACCGATGCCGACAGTCAAAAATACGCCCAGAGGGGGAAGAAAAATTGCAGCGACTATGCGAATTAAATTGTTCATCTCAGTTACTCCAAACGAGTTTTCTCTTTCAATTTAACTTCACTGACTGACTGAACCTTTCCCGAAAAACTTAGGCGGTGCAGCCATAGTGTAAACTTCGGTTTCAGCGGCGATTACCTGCCGCAAGTGACCGGGAAGCTGCATCAACCCCAACAGTGTAATTCCGTCGAACATCCGCAACCCACCAGTTGTTTTCTCGGCGAGTAATTTGTCAGTAACTGCGGGTTCGGGCCGCGTATTTATTTCTTGATTAGAAGCTATCGCAAAACCCCAAGGAGCTCCATAAGTAGAAATAAAGCTGGTGCAGGATTGAACATTGGAGAAAACAGATTTCAGGGTATTCACAATGCGAGCGTGCATTTTCATTTCTGCCGGAGAAACGGGGCCTGCTTGCACTACGAAATATCCGTTAGGTGACATTACGCTGCGAACTTTCTCAAAATACTCCTTGGTAAACAACTGGAAAGATGGGCCTTCTTCAATGGGATCGGACAAGTCAGAAATGACAATATCCCAATCTTTCTCTGTGTTGTCTAAATAGTCCAAAGCATCGCCGATTACTACTTCGCAGCGGGGGTCATCAAAGGCATTTTGGTGCATTTCGGGCAGGTGTTCGCGGCAAGCTTCTACTACTTCGCCGTCAATGTCGATCATCACGACTTTTTCAACTGTTTTCCAGCGCAGCACTTCTCTAATTGTAGCTCCTTCTCCGCCACCTAGAACGAGGACTTTTTTGGGTGAACCGTGACAAATCATGGCTGGGTGCACCAGGGGTTCGTGGTACAAAAACTCGTCGCCTGTACAAGATTGCCACTTACCGTCTAAAACTAAGCCTTTGCCGTAAGTACCGGTCTGAACTACGTACATTTCTTGATAGGCTGTTTTCTTGTAAGCGAGCACCGCGATGACGCCGTGAACGTAAATATCCCAAGGGGTAATGTACTCGCTCATCCAAAAATCGGCACGAACTTCGCTACCTGACATCAATTACTCTCCAAATATAAACGGCTGTGTCGATGTTGTCACAAGTAGTAGTTATTAGCACAAAATGGTGCGGGTGTGTGAGTACGATCGACACATTAAAGTGAGATTTCTCAGCAATGCTATAGTGTGATTGCGTTCTGGGAGAGAGCAATGAGCTTGTTACTTGAGATTGCTTGTGCGCGAGCGCGCGCCCTGTCGATCGCAGTTTTCCCGTCGCCCCGGAGTCCGATCGCACTCACATTTAATATTTTCGCTTTGCATTGCCGACGGGTTTTGTACAAAGGTTGTCTGAATCGGGCAATTTTTCGCGCTGGGCCCGCCTTTATAAGTTTGCGATCGCCCTGCTTATTTACCAATAATCGGATGAAAACCCTGCAAATGCGAGAGCTCTGAATCAAAGTAGCGATCGGTTTTAACCAGATTTGTTATTAATATGTTGACATTTTGAAGGTATATTAGATAAGATTTTTAGATCTACCAAAATAAAATAAGTGTTGAAATTTTCGGACACAATTGACGAGGCGATGTGTTCCCCAATTGTAACTAGGTAAAGGGTGCAACTAAAATTTCTAATAAAACTGTTCTGACACTATTTAGAGTTTCAAAATAATAGCCGATGGAACCAAGAGACTGGGAAAAAAGAATCAAAGAGCTGGAAAAGGAAAATCGACTCCTGCGGGAAAAACTCGAAACTTCGGAAACCGAACGCAGCAAATTACAAGCCCTTAATCAAAAAAAAGAATCTTTGCTAAAAAAGCTCACAGAGGAATTTAGAGATTCCGAAAAGATTTTAAAAGCAAGAATGTCTACACTAGAAAAAGCTCTGGAAAATCAGCAAACAACGCAGATCAAATTGATCGAAGCCGAAAAAATGTCGGCTTTGGGCATTTTGGTAGCTGGTATTGCCCACGAAATCAACAATCCCGTTAACTTCATTTACGGCAATATTACCTATGTCAATGACTACGCAGCCGACATTTTAAAATTGCTCGCTATGTACCAGGATCGGTATCCCGAAATAGATGCAGAGATTGAAGCTTTTCTGGAAAAAATTGACATCGACTTTCTGCGCGAAATTGTGTTGACTTTACGGAACTTTGCGCGGGTAGATGAAGGTGAAAAGAAACCAGTTAACATTCACGAAGGAATTGACAGCACCTTGTTAATTTTGCAGCATTTAACTAAAGAAAAATTAGGTCAGTCGGCTATAAAATTTATAAAAAATTATGGAGCTTTGCCCAAGGTAGAGTGTTATGCGGGGCAATTAAATCAGGTGTTTATGAACATCATTAATAATGCTGTTGATGCCCTGCGGGAGCGAGAGCAAAAGTCTTCACTGGACGAGATAGAAGCAAACCCTATGCAGATGACAATTACTACTTCTATTATTTCAGAAACTTGGGCAAGAATTAGCATCAAAGATAATGGGCTGGGAATGAATGAATCTGTAAAAGCGAAAATTTTAGATCCGTTTTTCACCACCAAACCAGTTGGTCAGGGGACGGGCTTGGGATTGTCAATTAGCTATCAGATTGTTGTGGACAAACACGGCGGGAGGTTGGAGTGCATCTCCGCAATTGGAGAAGGGACTGAATTGGTGATCGAGATTCCGATCGCCAATTCCCGCAGCTAAGATCGATCGATCGAGCTAAACTGAGGGATAATGAAAACTCCCTTTGACTGCGGCTCCTCCTAGTTTGATGTGCAACCCTATGTCTACTGTCACTTTTGGTTTGTCAACCCCTATAGCGGCAGAGGCCGGGGCATCCTACGGCAGCAGCGAACCGCCACAGCGCCCCACCGTGCGGGCAGAGTGGATCGAGGTATTGGTGGACTCTCCTTTCAGGGTTGCGGGGGACTCGTCTGGGGAGGAAAATAAGTTATTTACCTATCGTTTACCTGCGGAACTTACCGTGCAACCAGGGGATATTTTGAGTGTACCCTTTGGCAGTCAACAGGTAGGCGCGATCGCGATTCGGTTCATTTCTCAACTGCCGCCAGACTTAGATCCGGCGCGGGTTAAAGATGTCGAAGATGTTGTCAGTACGGGATTTTTCCCACCGACTTACTGGGAATTGCTCGATCGCACTGCCACCTATTATTGCACACCATTAATTCAAGTAATTAGAGCCTCACTGCCGCCCGGTTTGTTAAGCCGTTCCGTGCGCCGAATTCGCTTAATTAAAAGTGCTATTTCTCCCAATGCCGAAACATTTCTCAATCCCGCCGCCAGTCAAATTTTGCAGTTGCTGCAAGCTCAAAAAAACGGCGATTACACTTGGCAATACCTCCAGCGCCAAGTTAAGGGAAGTTATCGGGGATTGAAAGATTTATTGAAACGCGGTTGGGTAGAAAGTTATTTAGAACCGCCCAATCCTCCCAAACCACAACTCAAACCGGCAGTGACATTAATTGCTAGTGCCTTTGTCACAGATTTAACCAAGCGGCAACAAGAAGTATTGGAAGTTTTGCGGCGCGGCGGCGGTGAAATGTGGCTGAACGATTTGCTGAGAATTTGCAGTGCGAGTTCTTCCGTTGTAAAAGCTTTGGAGCAAAAAGGTAGCGTTGTAATTGACCAAAGAGAAGTTCTCAGGGGCGATCGCGGAATTTCTCAATTGCCCGATGCACCGAAAACTTTAACTCATTTTCAAGCTCAAGCCTTAGCGTTTATTAACTCTTTTTCGGGATTCCGTCAAGTGCTGCTGCACGGCGTTACAGGTTCCGGGAAAACCGAAGTGTATTTGCAGGCGATCGCCCCAATCTTAGCCAGCGGCAAATCTGCCCTGGTACTCGTTCCCGAAATCGGCCTTACACCGCAACTTACAGACAGATTCCGGGCCCGTTTTGGCGAGCAAATTTGCGTGTACCACAGCGCCCTATCCGACGGCGAACGTTACGATACATGGCGTCAGATGCTGACTGGAACCCCACAAATTGTCATCGGCACGCGATCGGCCATTTTTGCCCCTTTACCTAACCTCGGCTTAATTATCCTCGATGAAGAACACGACAGCAGCTTCAAACAAGACCAACCAGCCCCGTGCTACCACGCCCGCACCGTTGCCAAATGGCGCGCCGAATTAGAAAATTGTCCCTTAATTTTAGGTTCTGCAACGCCAGCTTTAGAGACTTTGGTGGGGACGCGAAGAGATTATTACTCGTTACCAAATATCCATTATTTATCATTGCCCGATCGCATTTATTCCCGCCCGATGCCGCCTGTGGAAATAGTCGATATGCGCCAAGAATTGCGGCAAGGGAACCGCTCAATTTTCAGCGCTTCCCTGCAAAATGCCCTCGAACAATTGCGAGCAAGACAACAGCAAGGTATTCTATTTATTCACAGAAGAGGACATAGTACCTTTGTGTCTTGTCGGAGTTGCGGCTATGTGATGGAATGCCCGAACTGCGATGTTTCGCTTTCTTATCACCACGTCGGCGAAGCAACCGCAGAAGTGTTGCGGTGTCACTACTGCAACCACACGGAACGACACCCCCAAAACTGCCCAGAATGCAGTTCTCCTTACTTTAAAAATTTCGGTAGTGGCACTCAGCGAGTCGAACAGGAATTAACGAGATTGTTTCCAGAATTGCGGGCAATTCGGTTTGACAGCGATACTACTAGAAATAAAGGCGATCACCGCCGATTGTTAACGCAATTTGCTAATGGGGAAGCTGACATTTTGTTGGGTACCCAAATGCTGACGAAAGGGCTAGATTTAGCGGGAGTCACATTGGTGGGAGTTGTCTCTGCTGACGGGTTGCTGAACTTATCTGATTATCGGGCAAGCGAACGAGCTTTTCAAACATTAACTCAAGTCGCGGGCCGTGCGGGCAGAGGTGACGATCCGGGGCGCGTAATTATTCAAACTTACACTCCCGAACACCGGGTAATTCAAGCAGTTAGGCGGCACGAATATGCAGATTTTGTGGAAACCGAATTAGCAGAAAGAGCGGCGCTGAATTATCCACCTTCGGGGCGGCTGATTTTGTTGCGGTTGAGCAGTGTAGATGCGGCAGAAGTGGCAGTGACGGCGGTACAATTGGCGTCTGTTTGTCAGGAGTATATTGAGCGATTGTCTGTACCGGGCTGTGAGTTGTTGGGGCCTGCACCTGCGGCTATTATGCGGGTGGCAAATCGCTATCGGTGGCAGATTTTGCTGAAGTTGCCTTTGGATGAGTCGGTGGATTTGTCGGATTTGATCGGATTGCGCGATCGCACGCCCCGTTCTGTTAGTTTAACTATTGATGTCGATCCGTTGAATTTTGGTTGAGGGTTATTGGTTGGGTGGGGGCGGGTTTATATAGATTGTTAGTCAGCCTCAAATATGGTTGGTAAAACCCGCCCCTACCAGTTATCGTAGATACTGTCTTGACCTGTCAAGGGGTAGCAGTCAAATAATTGGGGTCGAAAGGCTTTTGGGATTTTAAAATCCC
>NZ_JAUBQN010000110.1:0-1375 GCF_036701295.1 Microcoleus harperi Pol14_C6
TTCAAGTTCGAGCGCCCGAATTCAAGTTCGAGCGCCCGAATTAATATTATAAGTAATTACCCGAACCTGATATAAGCACTACCCCTCAAAAAACACTAAAGTTTTTTAATAAAAATTAACCTCTTCAAAAAATTAACAGGTAACAGTTAATGGTTAACTGGGTTCTGCAAGACGCGGGCTACCGTTAGGGGATTCTGTCAAGTCGCAGGCGCACCCTCCAAAAGTTGAGGCTGTTCTTGCCCGTAAAAAATCGGCCCCCAGCAAGATTTTTGGCGAACAGTTTTCTGATATGCGCTCCTAGGGCTTATAATTAGTACAAGAATATTTACAGAGCCCGCAAAGTTCTTAATGAACCTTATAATCCTTAATGAAGCTTAAAATTAAAAAATTGTTCGTTAAAGTTACCTGGAACCCCCAGAAGGCTGTAGGCTCTGCCATTCGGTTAGCGGTGAGATAAATAATGATGCCCCGGATACTTGTTATTGATGATGACGCGGCGATCGCCGAACTTGTAGCCGTCAACCTAGAAATGGCTGGCTACGAAGTCACCCAGGCAGAAGACGGCATCAAAGGTCAGGCACTAGCCATACAACTGCTCCCCGACCTGATCATGCTAGACCTCATGCTGCCTAGAGTAGACGGGTTCACCGTATGTCAGCGTTTGCGGCGTGACGAGCGCACCTCAGACATTCCCGTCTTGATGTTGACAGCCTTAAGTCAAACTCAAGACAAAGTAGAAGGCTTCAACTCCGGCGCCGACGACTACCTGACCAAACCATTTGAACTAGAAGAGATGCTAGCCCGAGTGCGAGCTCTACTAAGGCGCACAGACCGCATCCCCCAAGCTGCCAAACACTCCGAAATCCTGAATTACGGCCCGCTGACCCTTGTCCCCGAAAGGTTTGAAGCTGTTTGGTACGATCAGACAGTCAAACTGACCCACCTAGAGTTTGAGTTGCTGCACTGCTTGCTTCAGCGCCACGGTCAGACAGTCTCTCCCAGCGAAATTCTCAAAGAAGTGTGGGGTTACGACCCCGACGACGACATCGAGACTATTCGTGTACACATCAGACACCTGAGAACCAAGATGGAACCCGATCCCCGCCATCCTAGGTACATCAAAACCGTATATGGGGCTGGTTATTGCCTGGAGTTGCCCAACAACGAGCAAGTAGCTGAAGAAACCAAATCCTCTGCTTGAGTTAGCGCGCCCAATCCAACAAGCAGTTAAAAATCCCGCTAGAAAAGCCTGAGAGCAAATGCTCTCAGGCTTGGTTGTAAGGAGAAGTGGAGCGATGTTATACCAATTTTATATGAAGTTGCATAGAATAAAGATACTGTTTAGAGGTCATTAGTTATGGCACGTCAACTGATT